>LBPS01000008.1 GCA_000990325.1 Candidatus Nomurabacteria bacterium GW2011_GWE2_34_25 | reverse complement strand
CCAATAAGTTAAAGCTTTCTTACTAGCAAATTCTTTTTTATTTTTAGGATCAACATAACGCAAGAAGTACCAAGAACTACCTGCCCAGTTGGGCATTGTATCTGTCTCACGCTTTGCTTTACCTTTACATTTAGGACAAGTTGTATTGACCCATTTTGAAATAATAGCCAGAGGTGACTCACCATTGTCGGTCGGTGTATATGATTTAACTTTCGGTAATACCACAGGAAGGTCTTTCTCTGGCACTGGAACATATCCACATTTATCACAATGTATTATAGGAATTGGCTCTCCCCAGTATCTTTGTCTTGAGAAAACCCAATCACGAAGTTTGTATTTGGTGACAATTTTACCATGAACCTTATCTGTAATTTCTTTTGCGTCTACTAGTGGTTTATCTATTATTGGTAAGTTAAATTTAGTGGCAAAATCTCTGTCTCTTTCATCATGTTGTGGTACCGCCATTATTGCCCCTGTCCCATAAGTCGATAGAACATAGTCGGCAATCCAAATAGGTATCTCTTCATTAGTAGCAGGATTAAGAGCCTTAACTCCCTTTAATTCTACCCCTGTCTTTACTTTATCCTCAGCAGTTCTCTCCATATCTGGCTTATCTTTCACTTGTTTAATATAAGTTTCTACTTCTTTCCAATTTGTAATTCTTGATTTTATATCATTTATTAATTCATGTTCTGGAGCAAGTACGACATAAGTAGCACCAAAAATAGTATCAGCACGGGTTGTAAATACTTTAATTTTTTTCAAGTTTGGAATATTTTCTATGGCACATGGACAAAAGCTAAATTCAATTTCACTTCCCTCACTTTTGCCAATCCAATTTCTCTGCTGAATTTTTATTTTCTCTAAATAATTTACTTTATCTAAATCTTTGTCTAGCCTATCTGCATATTTAGTGATAGCAAGCATCCATTGCTCTTTTTCTCTTTTGACAACCTTACCTCCACAACGTTCACACTCTCCCCCCACTACTTCTTCATTTGCAAGACCTATCTTACATGATGTACACCAGTTTATAGTAGTACGTGCTTTATAAGCAAGACCTTTCTTGTACATTTGCAAGAATATCCACTGAGTCCATTTTACATATGCTGGATCTGTAGTGTCTATCTCTCGAGACCAATCAAATCCAAAACCTACAGACTTCAACTGCTTTCTAAAGATATCGGTATTAGTCTTGGTAACCTTGGCAGGATCTATCCCCATCTTAATGGCATACGCTTGCGAGTGATAATATCCATAGCTGTATTACTACGAATATGCCCCACATGAAGACCAGCTCCTGATGGATATGGGAATTCTATGAGTCCATAAAAGGTCTTTCCTTTTATACCAGTTTTGGCTTCGTAAATTTTACCCTTCTCCCATGCGCCTTGCCATTTTTTTTCTATTTTTCTATGATCGTAATTTTTCATTTTGTTTTAAAGTAAAGCTCTTTATTTCTTAAATACTGGATATAAATCCTTGTCTATAGTACGTGTAAAGCAAGTGCGTCCAACCTTATGATCCCAGGAATTGTTTACTCCACCGCCTGGATAAGGATAAAAACTTGAAGAAGTGGCGATATCTCTCTTCTCTACTGCCATCATAGGTATGACTGGTCCTCCGTAGTTATTTTCTTGCCAACCCTTTGGCATATCTTCCATAAATGTGGCACATAGGTCAAAAGAAAGCTTACTTTTATCTGCACCAAGAATATATTCATAAGTTTTCCCTTTCTCAAATTCTGGGTCAACGGGGATAGAAAAGCTTGATATAGGATCAGCTAATTCGGAGAGTGTGACTGGTAACTTCTCTTTCTGTTGCCAGTAATTTATAACCTGATATTGAATACTCTGTAAGTCATTTACTCTTCTCTCGTCTAGTCTCCATGCACGTTGCTTGGCAGGACTACCCATAACAGCAAAGCTCCAAACTATTAGTCCTGAAAACAAAATTATTGATATAATTCCAATTACAAGTCCCCACTTTTTTGACTTATCGCTATTGAAGTTTACATTCCTCATCTTTAGTGAATAATATGAATCCACAAGGAAAGCTACTAAGAGAGTCCCTGAAACTTTATATATAAATCGTGTAGTTATCTCTCCTGAAACAAAATATCGAACTAGGGTGACTAAGTCTATAACAATCAAAAGACTTGCCAAGAATAAAATCAGGTAAATCATCCATTTACGTAAAGTCAGGTTGTTATAACCAATATCTTCCTTTGATTCTCTTAGCCAAAGATATGAAATAAATATAAATACTGGAAAGAATATGATAAGAGTAGCAAGTGAGGCACGAATCGTCTCAAAATTGTAACTATTGTACCCATATTGATAGACAGAATTCAAAGCATCAGGGAACTTTTTATTTAAAGACTCAAATAACAAAACTAGAAACGAAGATACGCTAGTAATAAGAGTGACAATAACCCCAAGAGAGATAAAGAAGAATCTTGGTGTTAATTTTGAATTTTTTATTGTTGTTTCCATAATGACCCATTATATCAAAAAAACTCTACCTTGTCTTAGTACCTCAATCTTACCCTCTTTTACCCGAACTAGAGTAGACGGTTCCCCGACTTTTTTACCACTATTTATATAATAGTCTACTTTATCATCAAAATACTCTTTAGCTTCTTTTATAGTCTCGGCAGGCTTTCCATTTTCTCTATTGGCACTTGGAGCCACAATGGGGCCAACCTTCCGTAACAGATTATATAAATTTTTGTTTCTAGGTCCTATCATTCTGAAAGCTATTTCACCTGTCCCACTATGTATATATTTAAATTTATTGCTCTTGCATGACAGCAAAACACTAACTTGCCCAGGCCAAAATTTTTCCAAAATTTTGGCCTGCTCCTTAATTACTTTTATTCCAAATTTCTCCAAATCTTTGAAGGAAGAAATCAGAACTATCAAAGCCTTACTTTTGTCCCTTTCTTTTATTTTATAAATTTTCTCTATTGCCTTTTTGTCAAATGCACTCGCAACTAGCCCATACAAAGTATCCGTAGGAATTACAGCAATCCCCCCACTTTTTAAAACCTTTTCAACTTTGAGCCAATCTTTTTGCATTAAATTTTGAACTCTACGACATCACCATTCTTAACTATATATTCTTTACCTTCTGTTCTTACTTTTCCTTTTGAGCGAGCTTCACCATAGCTTCCTGATTCAAGTAAATCACTCCAGAATACAACTTCTGCACGAATAAATTTGTCTTTGAAGTCTGTGTGTATAGCCATGCCTGCGACAGGGGCAGTACTACCCTTCTTGATAGTCCAAGCCCGAGTTTCATCTTCTCCTGTAGTAAAATATGTATCAAGACCTAGAAGTTTATAACCTTCTGTAATCAAACTATTTATCCCATCATCCTCTCCTCCAAGCTCTTTACGAAACATCTCCTTTTCTTCCCCCTCAAAATCCATAAGCTCATGCTCAATCTTTGCATCTATCACCACATATCTAGAACCCATGCTTTCTATATAGTCAGTCAGTTCTTTAAAAATTTCAGCATTTGATTCATCTAAATTCTCTGAGCCAGCCCTCTTATTGAGTCCATAAATAAATGGCTTCATGGTTAAGAGTCCTAGTTGTTTAACTTTTTCTATTTCTTTTTCTGTGAAATTTATTGTGTTCGCTAATTTACCGGCCTCAAGGGTTGGTATAAGTTTTGCAAGGGCTTCATCCTCTAGTATAAATTCCTTATCTCCTCTTCTTACTTCTTTGGTAATATTATTCTTCCTTTTCGCTACCGTTTCTAAATCAGCCAAGATAAGCTCTAAATTTATTATTTCAATATCACGAAGTGGATCTATGTCTCCCATGACGTGAAGTATCTCATCGCCCTTGTCACCCTTTAGTGGAAAGATGCGGACCATCTCAAGGATAGCATCTACCTCACGAATATTTGCTAAAAATTTATTACCAAGTCCTTCGCCTTCTGAAGCACCTTTTACAAGGCCGGCAATATCGACAAACTCAATAACTGCTGGAATTGTTTTTGTTGATTTTGAAAAAACGGACAGCTTCCAAAGTCTTTCATCGGGAACAGCCACAACACCCACAGATGGATCTATGGTGCAAAATGGATAGTTCTCACAAGGAACACTCTTCTTTGTAAGGGCATTAAAAAGTGTCGACTTCCCGACGTTTGGCAAACCTACAATTCCGATTGATAGTGACATGGTTAAAATATAGCAGATTTTCTGAAAATTCGATAATTTTATTTTATTAAAAACTTTAATTAAATAAATAATCTATAAAAACGTTCTTGCCAGGTATGGTACAAAGGATTATAATTAAATTAAATATTCACCATTTAAAACCATCGTAATGGAAAAAACTGAAAAGATTATTATTCGTAGTAAGGGTATAGATGGTAACAAGATTTATTATACTCTAAAAGATAGCGATAGAGCTATTGATATTGAAGAGATGGGTATAAAAAATTTCTCTTTAGAGTTTAAAACAAAATACCCAGAGATAGCTAAAAAACTATCAGATTTTTATAAAAGAAGTTGCTGTGGGCCTTTCCCCGCCGAACAAGTTTTATTACCTGTAGAACCGGACGCTAGCGCCGATCTATTGGAAGAAATATCCAAGATAACATAAATCGAGGGAGGTAACGAAAGTTACCTCCTGATTTTTTATTAAGCTTAAAAAAGCATTAAAGCTAGCCCAACAATTATTAGAAGAAAGGCTGTAATTTTAACTAAAATATGCTTTTCGTGAAAGTAATGATTACCAGAAATTATAGACCACAAAATAGAAGATGCCCTCTTGGCTGAAGTTATAATTGAAGATGGAGCAAAGAGATAAGCGAAACTTATAATCACACTGCCAATACCCATACTAACTGATCGTATAAAAAATTCTTTTTTGAAAATATATTTTAAGGGACTTTCTTTTGATTTCCAAACTGACATTATGTACAAGAAAATCAGCATGAAAACAGAAATAATTATCTGTTGAGCTTCGACTGAGTTGTAATGAGTAATACAATATTTGTAAATAGAGATAGTGGCTACAGCATTCACAGCACTGAAGATAACATACCATATACCTTTTTTATTTAAACCATGATTTGTGAGTAAAATTATAAGACCAACTATGATAACAACAACTCCCAATAGACTATATATCCCTATTTTATAACCCAAAAAAGTATCAACAATCAACAAAAGAGGGATCGTGATAATCAACAAAAATCCAGAAGTACTTCTGTCGGCTTTGACTATCGCATTTAAAGACGAGTAGACTTGGGCAATTTCTAAAATTATTAAGACGATAAAGAGTGGTATAGAAGCAGGGTCAAAAATAAAACTATTTTTGGCTATAGCAAAAATAATGAATATTATTAACATCCAAAAGAAATTTAAAAAACCAAAAGTATAAATATTTTCTTTGTTGTGTGATACAGCCCACTTTCCAAAAGAAAGAGAGATTTCATCAAAAAAAGTTCCCAATGTTGCTAAAATAATGCCAATCATGAATATTATTTCTGCATCAAACTTAGGAGTGGAGCGAGGGCTTCGCGATGCTTCATGATTTCAGCTTTGTATTTGTTCATAACTAAAATCGCTGCGTATTGCTCAGCCGTACCAGCTTTCTTCTTCTCTTCTATTTCTTTTGTAATTTTCTCAAAAAGTTCTTTGACTTCCTTATTGCTTTCTAAAGCCTTTAAACTCTCGGCAATTTCCGGATTTTCGTCTAGTTGCTTTGCTATTGCTTCTGCTTGATCGGCAGACATTCCCTTCATTTGAAGAGCCTTTTTTGTTATAAATGATTTAAATCCCATAATAGATTGATTATAGCAAAAAAGTGATATTTATGCGAATATATAAATTAGTTCTTAAGAAATGCCTTTCGGAGACCGACGGGTCGAGAAGAGCAAATTTTCAGCAGAAAATTATGTGTGCATTTCGAAAGAAGCTAATTTATATATTCACACACAAAATGAAAATAAAGCCCAAAATTATTGTAATTCTAGGTCAAACTTCCACTGGTAAGAGTGATTTTGCTGTGGAAGTTGCTAAAGAAATAGGAGGAGAAATAATCTCTGCTGATTCTAGGCAAGTGTATAAAGGTATGGACTTGGGTACAGGGAAAATAACAAAGAAAGAGAGGAAGGGTGTGCTTCACCATTTGCTTGATGTAGCTTCACCAAAAAAAGTTTTTACTGTCTCTGATTTTAAAAAACTCGTCGATAAGAAAATCAAAAAAATAATAAAAAATAAAAAGATTCCAATAATTTGTGGTGGTACAGGCTTCTACATAGATGCAGTTGTAAATGGAGTAACCTTCCCTGAAGTCCCTCCCAATAAGGAACTTCGCGAAGAACTTTCTAAAAAATCTACGGGGGAACTTTTTAAAATATTAAAAAAGTTAGATAAAGAGAGAGCAAAAAATATTGATATAAACAATCCTGTCCGCCTAATTCGTGCTATAGAAATAGCTAAAGCCTTGGGTAAAATCCCTAAAATAATAAATAATAAAACCTCTACAAACTCTGCCATGGCAGAGTTTGTAGAGGTTTCTAAACTCCCGAAATTTGAGGTTTTAAAAATTGGACTTACTGTACCAGATGAAATACTAAAAGAGAGAATCCAGGCTCGCCTACTTGCCCGTATTAAGAAAGGAATGCTGAAAGAGATTGAGAATCTTCATAAGGCTGGATTGTCATGGAAGAGAATGGAGGCTCTAGGACTTGAATATAGATATGGGGCACAGTATTTACAAAAGAAAATTTCAAGAGATGATATGATAGAAAAAATAAATACTGAAACATGGCACTATGCCAAACGCCAAAAAACATGGTTTAAGCGTGATTTAAATACTATTTGGATAAATCCAACTAAAAAATCTGAAGAAGCAAAAGCTTTGAAAGAAATAAAAAAGTTTTTGAAATAAACTGCGAACGATGGAGGAATCGTGATTACACTTTCGGTCACGATTATTTTTCTGCTGAAAAATCTCTCGACCCCAACTCGGCTCGTCAGCCTCCGTCTTCCGATTCTTCCATCTAAAATAGACAAGATAACATCTTGTTTATTTTCTTGCGGGCGATGGAGGAATCGGACCCCCACCAATGGTTTTGGAGACCATCGTTCTACCACTAAACTAATCGCCCAATAACGTACATAATATAGCATAAAAAGTAAAAAATCCCCAGATGGGGATTTTTTACTTTTTAACCTCTTTGTGTTTAGTGTTTACTTTACACCATTTGCAATACTTCTTGAGCTCGATCTTTTTAGTAACGAGTTTCTTGTTTTTGCTTGACCAGTAGTTAATGCGCTTGCATTTAGTACAGCCTAATTTGAAAAGTCTATCTTGTGACATATTGCATACAATACTATAAAACTCATAAAAATGCAACTAGTATATAAAAGGTGAAAATGTTTCAAATTTACTCGCTTATCCCTCTCCGCTTCACTTCGTTACGCTACGGCGCGCCCACACCTACTCGTAAATTTTAAACATTTTCACCTTTTATATAATCACTCTTGGCAATAAGGCACTTATTTTCGTAGTTACTTCATAATTTATAGTATCCATCCTTTTCGCCATATCTTCAGCTGTGATTTTAGCTTTACCTTGTATGCCTATTATAACCACCTCATCATCTGCTCGAACATCTTTAATGTGTGATACATCTACTACGATCATATTCATGGCAACTCGGCCTATAATCTTCGCTTTTTTGCCTCTTATCAAGAATTCCCCATTATTAGACATTGAACGCGTGAGCCCATCGTAATAGCCCTGAGGAATGACGGCTATCTTGGTCGCTTTCTTGGTAATGTAAGTCAGACCATAACCTATGGGATGATTGGCAGGGATAACTTTCACTTGAGCAACATGAGTGACCCATTTCAAAACTGGCTTCAAATTTATTTTCTTTTTATTCAAATATTCCAAGTGTTCACTTGGCCACATACCATAAAGCCCAATACCAAGACGAACAATACTGTGTAAATTATCCCCTTTTTCATAAACCAAAATCCCTGAAGTCGCTGATATGTGTGTATTGATATTTTTGTAACCATTTTCCCTAAAAATCTCTACACACTTATGATATGTATCTATCTGTCTGTTGGCATGAGTAGAATTCATTGTATCCTCGATGTTTGCAAAATGTGAATATACTCCATCTAAAACTATATTATTTAAATTTTTTATTTCTTTTATTATATTCTCTACTTGAGAAGGCATGATACCCTCTCTGCCTAAATACGAATCTATCGCAAGATGAACTTTTATTTTCTTTTTAGAAATTTCTGCAACACGATTAATCTTCAAAAGATGTATCAAATCAAAAGCAGAAATTATCGCCCCTATCTTTATAGCTCTTTTTACCCCATCTTCATTTGTATATCCAAATATTAGAATAGGTTTCTTGCTTACCTTTCTTACTCTCTCGGCCTCCTCTATACTATCTACCTGAAAATAATCCACGTAAGGATTTACGATCTTGGCTACCTCCATGTCTCCATGACCGTAAGCATTGGCCTTCACCACTACAGCAATTTTCGTCTTATTCTTCAAAAGAACTCTAAACTGCCTGATATTGTGTATCAAATTATCTTTTGAGATTTCTATGTATGAAAGTGATTTGTTTTGCATTTTATTATTTATTATAAGAAGTTTTCAGTTTCTGCTCTCTATTAAATCTTTCTATCGCTAAATCAACTAATTCATCAATTAGTTTAGTATACGACAATCCACTCGCTTTCCAAAGTGCAGGATACATACTTATATTTGTAAACCCTGGAATAGTATTAACTTCATTTACAAATATTTTACCTTTTTTATCAATAAAGAAATCCACTCGAGCCATTCCTTCAAGCTCTAATACCTTAAATGTTTTAATTGCTAGGTCTTGAATTTTCCTTTGAAGACTTTTTGATATATTGGCAGGTATTTCTAGTTTAGCTCCTATCTCGTCAATATATTTTGCTTCATAAGAATAAAACTTATGCTTAGAATCAGTAATAACTTCTCCACACACAGAAGCTTTTGGATTTTCATTCCCCAAAACAGCACATTCTATTTCCCTTTTACCCTCAATAAATTTTTCTATTATAATTTTCGAATCAAATAGAAAAGCTTCTTTGATTGCCTTCTTAAATTCTTTCTCATTTGAAATTTTATTAATACCTACAGAAGACCCAGCATTTGCTGGTTTGACTATCATTGGTAATCCTAATATTTTTTTAACTTTTAAAAAAGAAATACCATCCCCATTTCTAAATGAAATAAATTTAGTATTTGGAATTCCAGCTTCACTCAATAATCTTTTAGTTATATCTTTATCAAAACCTATAGATGAACCCAAGACAGAAGGTCCAACAAAAGGAATCCCAGCCAATTTTAAAAATCCCTGCATTGTACCATCTTCACCATATGGTCCATGCAAAACAGGAAATACAACATCAATCTTCCCCCTTTTTTCTTCTTGAGATATTATAGCTAAACTATTTTCTATGTCTTTTGATTTTGTACTGTTTTTATTAAGTGCTATAAGTTTTGGATTAGTTGAATTTAATAAGAAATTGTTTCGGTCTTTTAAACTCCAAGAACCATCTTTGTTTATTCCAACTAAAACAATTTCATATTTTGTTTTGTCTAGAGCATCTATAATATTTCTAACTGATTGTAAAGACACTTCGTGTTCAACAGACTTACCCCCAAACACTAAGGCTATTTTAAGTTTTTTAGCTTTTTGAACCATACAACTACTATACGCCAAATAAGAGAATTTTTCAAAATTGATTTTTCTGGCTTTTCTGTTAGAATACTAATATTGCCGGAGTGATGAAATTGGTAACCATGCGCGACTCAAAATCGCGTGTCGCAAGACTTGAGGGTTCGAGTCCCTCCTCCGGCACAAACAAAACAGCTGAATTTTAAAGTTTAGCTGTTTTACAATTAAGAAACGGCCGTTTCTTAATTGTAATTTTTAATTATAAAATCTCTGGTTCTTGAACAAGCTCAATTCCAAATTTATCTTTAACTATTCTAATAATTTCATCACGGGCGGAAATTATATCTTGGGATGTAGCATCGAGCGTATTTATTAAAACAAGGGCATTCTTTTCGTAAATAGAAACTTTTCCAAAAGACCTTCCTTTGAGTCCTGCATTTTCTATAAGAAAACCAGCCGGAATTTTTGTAAAGTTCCTGTCAATCGGGAAAAGTTTTACGTTAGGAAATTTCATTTTTATTTTATCAGCAATAGTTTTCTCTACTATTGGATTCTTGAAAAAAGAACCAACATTTGGTATTTCTTTTGGATTAGGTAATTTACCTTGCCTAATACTTATAACCGCTTGACGAATATTTTTGGGAGTTGGACTATTAAAATTATTTTCGATAAAATATTTCTTGACTCCTGGATAATCTGGCAACACGGGCATTGATTTTGACAATCTATATGTAACCTGCGTAATAACATATTTCCCCCTAGCTTCTCTTTTAAAAATACTATCTCTATAACTAAATTTACATTCTTCGTTTGAAAGCATGGTGATTAATCCTTTTTTTATATCAAATACTTCTACTTCTAAAATTGTGTCTTTGACTTCAGATCCATAAGCTCCAATATTTTGGACAGGACTCGCTCCAACTATTCCTGGTATGGCAGAAAGAGCTTCAATTCCCGACAAATTCATGTCGACAGTCATCTTTACTATCTGGTCCCAATTTTCCCCAGCCCCAACTTTTATATCGGTGTACTCATTTGTCTCATTAATTATTTCAAAACCATTAATCTCAATCTTTAAAGCCAGTACCGGAAGAACTCCATCAGAGAAAATCATATTGGAGCCTCCGCCTAAAATAAAGATAGAAATATTTTTGTATTTTACATCACCATGAACGATCGCACATGCCGATGTAAGTTCTTGAACAGAAGATATAGTAGCGAAGTAGCGAAATTGCCCTCCTGCATGTAGAGTCGAGTAATTTTTGATATCCACATATTCTTGTATCTCCACCATATTGCAATTATATCATATATGAGATATAATTGTAAATAGACATATTAATAATTATTAGAAAATTATGAAAAAACAGACAGAACAACAAAAAATAGGGCTTTTTATTAAGGAATTACGAGAAAGGAAGAATATGACCCAAGAAGTTTTTGCCAAAGAATTGGAGACTTCTCAAAGTGCAGTGGCCCGAATGGAAAAGGGTGAGCAAAATTTTAGTACTGAAACATTGGGGAAAATAAGTGAGGTCCTAAATCACCAGATTGTTTCTATAAATGAATCTATTGACTTTAAAATTACGGGCGGACGAAAATTAAGCGGTAGTATCAATACCAACTTTTCCAAGAATGGAGCAGTCGGTCTTCTCTGTGCTTCCCTTCTAAATAAAGGTAAAACAACACTTCATGGTATAGCTCGTATAGAAGAAGTTTACAGAGTCATAGAAATACTGGAAAGTATTGGTGTTTCTGTAAAATGGATAGACAACAACTCTGTATTGATTACTCCGCCGGTCAAATTTAATCTCGATAAAATAAATGTGGAATCCGCTATTATAACCCGCTCGGTCATCATGCTTATCGGTCCACTTATACACCTCCTTCCATCATTCTCTATTCCTCATGCTTCTGGGTGCAAACTTGGCAAGCGTACCATATCAGCTCACACTTATGCCCTAGAAGATTTAGGGGCTAAAATAAAGACAACTAATTCAGAATATAAAATAGAGACTAAGAAGCTTAAACCAGCAAACATTATAATGTATGAAGCTGGAGATACAGCTTGTGAGAACATTCTAACAGCTGTCGCTAAAATAGACGGCACAACGACTATTAGATTCGCTAGCGCCAACTACATGGTCCAAGAAATTTGCTTCTTCCTTGAAAATTTAGGGGTGCAAATAGATGGCATTGGGACTTCAACTCTTGTTGTTCACGGAGTAAAAGATATCGATATGGACATAGAATATACAAATAGTGAAGACCCTATTGAATCGATGATGTTCATATCAGCGGCTATTGCAACTGATTCAGAACTTATAATCAATCGTTGCCCTATTGACTTCCTTTCTCTTGAACTTGAAAAATTAAAAAGAATGGGATTGAAATACAAAATTCTTAAGAAATATAAATCCTATAATGACAGAACAAATTTGATAGATTTGCATGTCTTCCCTTCTAAGCTTAAAGCATTAGATGACAAAATACACGCTAACCCTTACCCAGGGATAAACATGGACAACCTTCCATTCTTTGTACCGATTGCCATTAAGGCCAAGGGTCAGACGATGATCCATGATTGGCTATACGAGAACCGTGCTATATACTTTACAGAATTAAACCGCCTTGGGGCCAGTATTACACTAGCAGATCCACACAGAGTATATATCCAAGGAGGCACACCTCTCAAGGCAGCTCAAGTTGTCTGCCCTCCTGCTCTTCGCCCCGCCATGATAATCCTTATCGGAATGTTGAGCGCATCTGGTACCTCTATTCTCCGTAACATATATATGATAAGTCGTGGTTATGAAGAAATCGCTGACCGATTAAATGCCATCGGTGCTGATATAAAAATCTTGAAATAATAATCAACTTAAAACTCCCCTAGGCACGGCCTAGGGGAGTTTTAAGTTTGACTGGTGGGAATTTTGTTATTTTATTTTATCAATTTTTTTAGATAGAGATGTGTCTCTTGCTGTCACTTTATCTTTTTCGTGTGTAGTTAGCTTCACTTTGACTTTCTTGTAAGAGAAAATTTCTATATCTGGATGATGTTGTACTTTCTCAACTAGAGGAACAATCTTGTTTACAAAGTCTACAGCTTCAACAAACCCTTTAAATGTAAAGGTTTTTACTAGTGAATTATTCTCCTTTTTCCATTGATTCTTTACCATATTTTTAAACCAATAGAAATGAAGCCAAAAGGAAAGGAATGACAGACAAGAAAACCCACTTAACTAGATACCAACGAGAAGGCTCGTTTTCGATATTATATGAAGGATTAGCTTTAATGATTTGTTCTCTTATATACTTCGTAATGTTTAATTCACCAAACATTGTTATCCTCTCTCTAATAGAATACATTTCAGGAAATACAAAAATGCTTTTTGATTGACCTGTTTTAATATCTTTATATTTGATTGAAAGTATGTACCAATTTGAACCAAAAATATTCTGATTGATCCATTCTATGTCCTTATAATCTAAAACTCTTTCTCCACTTATACTTTTAATTAAAATATTATTTGCAATAACTTCTATATATCTTAATTTTATAATATTTATAATAACAACAATTGAGACCCAAACCATTATTGGCAAATAATACACTGGTATACTTTCAACAGTATTACCTGTAGTAAAAAAATAATAAAAACCATATAAACATAACCCTAATATTACTGGACTTATAACATATTGAAGATAAGTCATAAATGCAGAACTTTTATATAATGTATTCATACTATTATTATAATAATTAATTTTCTTTTTGGACAGCGACGATGCCCTTACTATTAATACTCCACAAATAACCTTTATATTTTTCTAATTCTGGAACATCAAATGATAATGTTACCTTTGGATTAGAAAAAATAACGATTGTATTGAACTGCTTATCCATAATAAGCTTGTTGGAAGAACAAAGATCTATATCACCTGAAATGATTACTTTCTTGAGTTTTAAACAAGCTTCAATAGTGGTAGAATCAAATACTTCAATATTCTTTATTAGAACTACACGATCTTCTATGTCATCTAATTTTTCAAGAGCTTTTAAGAATAATTCTTCATTACCACTTTCTATTATAATAGCTCCCGTTTTGCTATTTAGTTCACTTTCATTTGAAATATAAGATACATCTTGTCCACCTCCTTTAATTTGCCCCAAGAAATTATCTTTAGCCATAGGATAAGCCGTAAATAATAAAACTTTTGATCCAGCTAATAATAAATTGGCAAGTGTTACAACAGAAAAATATGAACCACCAGATTTGTTCCCATAAGTAATAAGACAAGGTAGATCTTCTTCTCTCATATTCCAAAATTTTTGATTAAGTATGATTTTGTCTGGCATTCTTCTATTATATCAAATTACAAAATGTTATAATAGTGAAATGTCAAAACGAGAACAATTAGACAAGTTGAACATATATTGGCAAGAGAATTGTACTTGTGATCTTAAAAAGACTGCTAAACAAGCCGTTTTTGGCGATGGTAATGCGGAAAGTGAGATAGTCTTTATAGGGGAAGCTCCAGGAAAAAAGGAAGATGAGGGTGGTAAACCATTTATAGGAGCAGCAGGAAAGTTCCTTAGTGAAATGCTTGAAGGTATAGGAATGAAAAGAGAGGATATCTACATAACAAATATTGTAAAATATCGTCCACCTGACAATAGAGATCCGGAGCCAAATGAAAAAGAAGAATGTAATGAGTGGCTCATAGCCGAATTAAAAATAATTTCACCTAAACTTATTGTATTCCTAGGGAGGCATTCAATGCTTCGATTTTTTCCTACGGAAAAAATCTCTGACGTGCATGGTAAGCTCTTAATCAAATCCATCCCTGAGCTAGGCAAAAAGCAAGCCTTCCTCCCCCTCTACCACCCTGCCGCTGCATTATATAATGGAGGAATGAGAGAAACTCTTATAAAAGATTTCAATAAAATTCCTAAGGCATTGGAGAAAATAAATTAGTAAGCTTCTTCTTGAATAGCTCTTCTCAGAGGGTCCGCATAATTTTCTGCTGAAAATTTGCTCATTGCTCGAGTCGTCACTCTCCGCCGGCCCCTCTGATAAGACTATTCAAGAATACGCTATCAAAGAGAGCTATTTGAGAAGTAGCTTTTTGTTATTAATTATATTTTTTTAATCTCTATACACATAAACATAGGAATTTCTTTGCGAGCTTTATCTTCAGCTATTTGACGAGGACCTGACCCGCTTTGCTTGTGCGAGATCCACTCTTCAAGACGTGTGATGACAAGGCCACTTTTAGAAAAAACCTTCATATAATCTTGAAGTGAGCGATGGAAAGATATTGTTTTAATTTTCTTCTTTGGATTTTTCTCTCCTGGAGTCATATCGATAAATATTTTGGATGGCGATAGATACTGGCTAATAATACGAGATTGAACTCCACTTTCAAAAACCCAATCACTACCTTGTGGAATACGAAAAGCTGGATGATTCAAAACTAGAACCATTCGCCCACTCTTTTTAAGAACCCTTTTACATTCAACAAAGACTTCGTTTATGTTTTCAATATTTTGAGTAGCAAGTACAATAACGATAGTATCAACGGAACTATCTTTTAAAAATTGCGCCTTATGTGCAGGTGATATATAGAAAACAACTTTTTCTTTAGAATTCTTCTTGGCAGTTTCTATTAAATTCTTGGATAAATCTGAAGCCGTAACATCTGCCCCATTATGAGCAAAAACATTGGCAAAATACCCTTGACCACAAGCAAGATCAAAAACTGTTTCTCCTTTCTTCAAATCAAGAAATCGAAGTAAATTCGGCAATATAACCTTCGCTTGATAGCTATCATCCCCTTTCAACAATTCATCGTACCAACTCGATACACTATTCCATGAAGTATCCTTTTTGTTTTTTTGTTTTTTATTTTGCATTTTATTTTTTATTCTACAATTCTATAGAATTAGAGAACAGATATTATCTATATTACTTCCTGCTGATAACACTTCTCGCAGTATATTATTTCCTTACGTTCTGGTGAATAATTGGTTTTAATATCTTTATCACAATGATCACATTTCCTATCCCAGAATTTATATGGACCTCGCCTTTTTATTCTATCCTGATGACGACAATAGAAACACTGACGAGGAATAGGTAGGACCATTTTTCTGTAAAAAAGTAGCTCTTGCTCCGTAATCTTATAATTCCTTTCGCAAGAGATGCATTTCAATATTTCACTTGTTATAGAATCTCTAATATCTTTGATATTATCTTCTATGTCATCTAGCTGTATTGTATCCTTGCCCTTAGTCATCTGTATATCATCTTCCCACCTATAGCCTTGGGCCAATGCTTCCTCTTTGGTTAGTGAGAAATTATCTTGAGCAATTGTTTCATTGTATGCAAATGGAGCGATAATTACTGGCATCATGAGCCCATGTATCCCCTGTTCTGTAAGCTCTTTAACAATATGAGCCTTTAATTCCTCGTATTCTTCCTTTGAATATTCTTTGTTAAAAATGGCATATTTACCATTCTTTAGAGCGTCACACCCTATACAATCATGGCAATTTCTCAAATCAAAAGAATACATTACATTACTACAATTTTCCGCCCAATAAGAACCTATAATATTACTAGAATGTCCAGTCGCAACAACTTCAAGTAATCTTTCAGATTTTGTCCCAAATCCAGTTGTTCCCAAAGAATCCTTAATCATTTTAGATGAAAAAATATAACGACAATCTTCTGATTTTGCCACTTCAAAAGAATTTACAACATTTTTGCATTCAGTTAAGTAGTCCCCCACAGAATTTATCGTTTTTAAATTATTGTTCTCTTTATGTGGATGCTGTAAACAAAATTCTTCAAATTTCTTGCGAGCTTCTAATATTTTTGAATAGCTACCCATAACTTCACCCAATCTTGTTTTATATTCTTCGGAAGTTAATTGCTCATTAAACCAACAATTACTTTTATTCCTTAAATTAACACAGCCAAAACAATTCGTGAGACCACTACCATTTAAAATAAAATAGGAATCTACACAGCCCATAATGTTTTGTCCCCAGAAAACATTGGCTGATTCTTGAATACTCACGCAATCGTAACAGTTCTCAAACTTCACTCCAAAATAAATGTCAGAAGAAAAAATACCACTCTTTACACCCCTAGAATAAAGTAATTCTTCAGCAGGACTTGTATTAAAAACAAGATAACAATTCTTGCATCCTCCAGCCATATTCACATATTCACTATTTATATTTGGTCCATCTCCAGTAGAAATACCTAAATTTATCTTAGGAACTTTAATTAAAAACTCCCCCATTTGATCAAAGAATGGTCGTGACTTATCGTATAGAGTTGCATAATCTTTGGGACTCCATTTTTCAGAATAAAAACATTCATAACAATATGTTGTAAATGGGGATTTGAGATTGTAAATAGATAATACACTTTTGCCACATAAACCGCACTTTCGTCCTGAATACATACTCATCTCATTTCTCCACATTGCCCTCATTTTAAAGCGACAATCTGGACAAATTTTAGGTACAGGAACTTTCATTTTCTCATAGAAAGAAAAGTCATCTGGCTCAATTATGAAGTCATTTTTACAGTTTTGACAAGTCTTTGTTTCCATTTTATTATTTTACCAGCCTTGCTGGAGTCTTTATATTATAATTATAAATTAAGCTTACAGTTTTAATGTTACTTTGTCTATATTCTAGCCACAAGTCGGACTTGTGGCTAACTTGTGGCTATGTGACTAGCTACTCTATTATCGTTATGTCTTTGGCACTTATCGTCTCTTCCACATAGTCAGGAATTTCTTCCTTACGACGAATAAGAATTACACTTGCAATACCAATGATAAGAATTACAGCAAGCCCAAACCAAGCATAAGCCCCTTTGCTTAAATTAAACTCTTTTGAATTTACAGCACTGACACCAAGGTTATTCAAATCTATAACGTTGTTAGGATTTCCATTCTGATTGTCGGTGGCAATATCTGACTTTACAATATTTTCAGACGTGACATTATTTATATTTTTACTTGTTGAATATTTTATTGTTGATGCTACTTTGTTTGGATAAGTCGCGAAAATCTGCCCAGAAGTGTCAATAATAGAAATAGAAGTCAAATCATTGATATCAAAACCAGTGATTCTAGGGGATAATTTTAATTTGCTCTTAGGAAGTATCATCATACCGTTTGGAATTATAAAATAATGAACACTGCCTTTTATAATAAAATTACTCATAGACATTTCATAGTTTGAATTATTCTCTATTTCTATATACGGGTCGGCAAATGTACCAACTGAACTTATAACAATACCAGAGGAGATAACTTTTACTATAAGCCTATCGGTCGCATCTGGTTTTGCACTAAAAGAAGAACCAGAATATGAAAGAGTTAAAACATACTCACCTGGATACTGATAAATATAAGAAAATGGATCGGAAGTAATTCCCTCTTTTTTCATACCATCTCCAAAATTCCAAACGAATTTACCTAGGATAATCTTTTCCTTCTTTATGCCTGTTGTATTGTGATCAAGAGTGAAAGGTACTCCTGCAGTTACAATTTTCGGAGAAATAATCTTCGTTGTTATGTTATAAACTTTGGTTTCTTCTTTTGATGAACTAGAACTTGAAACACTTCCACTTGTGCTGGTGCTACTTGTATCACTGGCATTGCTGTCCGAATTTGTATCTGAGGGTACAATAGCTCCACCATATGATTTATTGCTAATAATGGTCTTTTTGTCATTGCTAAGTCCTAACACCCCCTCGTTTTCAATAGTTAAATTACCATAAAATAACATATCTGAAATTTCAGGATTTTTACTTTTAAAATCATCAATAGTGGTAGAAGATGCTTTCGCCACTATCGCATACGAGTTGGGAGATAAAAATGAAGAACCATCTGCATTAATAGCATGATGGTGCCATGAAGTACCATCATAATCTGATACAGACCACATAGTAAGGTCAACCTCATCGGTTGTATTATTGAAAATTTTTATCCAAAGATGATTAGCTTTAACTGCTGGATTATAATTCACTTCGGTAATTTCAAGATTAGCTTGTGCTAAGTGTGAAAAAGCAAAAAGCATTACAATAAAAATTACGGAATATTTGATTCTTTTTATAATCATAAAAATAAATTATTCTAAGACTTTACGGAGCACATCTTCTGGAACTTCCTTCTTCACTTGACGTTTCTGCCAAGCAAGAGAATCCGCAATATCATCTCCACCCGATTTTATCTCTTCTTTTTTAGGAGGCAATGGTACAGAAGGAGGTGCTACAGGGACTTCCTCTACTTTAGGTATAAATATTTCTTCTTTAACTTCAGGTTTTGTTTCTATTATTTCAATTTTCTTTTCAGGAATTACTTCTTTAACTTCAGGAACTTCCTCTTCCTTCCCGCCTTCTCTGACTGCCGCCCTCGAGGCGACTTCGACAATATGCTCTTCGTGATGATGATTTACGGTCTTTGCAAGCAAGTCTTTAAGTGATGCTTTCTTTTCCTCTGTCGCTTCTTTGACAGGGGCTACGAATTCTTTCCTCACATCTTTTATCGTGTCTTTCTTAAGTGAAGAGAGAGATATAGGAGCTGGAACTTCTTTTTTAATTTCTGTTGCTTCGGGGACAGAAGATGCTTCTCCTTTATTATTACCCATACCAATCTTTTGCAATAACCCTTTCAAAAGTGGTGAGGGTCCTGAATGCTTCCTTTCATTTTTCACAAAATGATTCCTATTTGTATCCGACTGATGATTATTGTAATGATTGTTATTGGTATTATTATTTGTATTAATATTTCTGTCAATTCTTTCTGGTATTTTCGGATTCGTCTGCTCTTGATTCTTTGAAACTCTAAAGTTTGTATCAGTCACAGCAAATTCTATACCTAAAGCAGCCAAAGGTGCAGTTGAAACTTTCTCTTCTTGGCGAGAAGAACGAGAAGCAATAAAACCACTATCGGGCTTGAGCTCGCCACTCTTTATCTTGAACATACATTCTTTACAATAAACAGGTCTGCCTTCCTGAGGTTCAAAAGGAACCATTGTAACCTTGCCACAATTAGAACAGTCAGCCTTGTACTTTGCTTCTCCATCACCCACTTGAAGCATTCCACTCCATCTGGAGATTTCATCTTCAACTTCTTGACGAGAGCGAGTGTAAAGCTTACGAGAAGAAGCTATGATTGCATCTTTCACACCTGAAGTCGGATCAACTTTAAGGGGAGGAAGAGTCGAAGCAGAAAAGGGACGACTAGTAATACCATCTATCATAAGCTTTAGATAAACGTGAAAGTTCGGTAAGTTTACTAAGTCTTGAGCCATGAATTCTGGCTCAAATTCTTTTTCAAGAAAATCTGCGTCGTCCGCACCAACACGGAAAATAATCATGGTTCCGACGTTACCGAAGACAGCATCACGAACCTTCGATCCATCTTTGTTCTCAAGTTGAGCAGTGTACTGGTGAGCAACTGTCAGATTCAAACGATACTTACGAGCTTCTGAGAGAATGTTCGCAAATGAATCAGTCGCAAAGTTTTGAAATTCGTCGACATATAAATAGAAATCTTTACGTTCGTCCTCGGGAATACGCACACGCTCCATGGCGGCAAGCTGGATCTTGGTAATAATCATACCTCCAAGCAAAGCTGAATTGTCCTCACCGATACGCCCCTTGGAAACATTGACAAGGAAGATCTTGCCTTCGTTCATTATTTTGAAAATATCTATCGTTGACTTCGGCTGACCGACAACATTACGAATAATCGAAGTGGAGAGGAATTGCCCAACCTTGTTCTGAATCGGCGCGATGGCTTCATTTCTGAACTGCTCACGCCACTGCTCGTACTCGTGAACCCAGAAAGCTTTCACAACTGGATCTTTTAAATTACCAATGATCATTTGACGATAATCTTTGTCGACTAAGAGACGTGGAATACCGAGAAGAGTCGTACCTGGGGTGTCGAGCAGGGCTAGAATCGCATTGTTCAAAATGTACTCCATACGAGAACTCCAAGCATTGGCCCAAATCTTCGTGAAGATACCCATGAGTCCTGAAGCTACCAAGTGCTTGTACTTTGGATCATCGAGCTGGATGACGTTGAACCCTATGTGGAATTCAGTATCGGCAGGATTGAAATAAATAACATCTTTCTTTCTGTGTTCTGGGATAAGATGCAGGACTTCTTCGACAAGCTCTCCGTGAGGATCGACAACACAAACACCTTCACCATTTTGGATATTTTGAACAATTAGATTTGAGAGTAAAACAGACTTACCAGTACCTGACTTTCCGAGAATGTACATATGCTGACGACGATCCTTACGCTTAATACCGAAAATATTGTCACTATTACGAAAATTCGTCTTAGCAAAGTATGTTATGTCACGATTGTGTGGAATTTCATTTTCCATGATATGAATATATTATACCTTTAATTATAAATTTACAAAAGGGTTTAGGGTTTTGCTTCGCAAAACCCTAAACATTTATCCACCAAAAATATTTGACAAGAATTATATAGATATGATATCCTTAATTTGAAAAAATAAATAATCATAATACACGTAGACCTAGGAAATCTACTGATGATTATGTACTGTTTTCTAACATTTAAAATCATTAACATGAAGAAATCGTTCAGTCGTTTTCTTATGCTTGTTATTATGATTGTGACCAGTATTGTGTTGCTTTCAAATAACAAAGGGATTGCAAGCTCTTCAAATTCATCTCCACCTGCTAAGCACTTTGTAGTAGTGGATATGACCGTTGCTTCTCCGGAAATAAGCTTACCGGTTGTAGTATTACCACAGACGACTGCCAGAGTGGAAAATGCTACTGTTGCGAATGAAGTGATCCTAAAAACTGCTAACCAAGAACTATCTCCTGGTGTAGTTATTTCTTCTATGGTGTTACAAACCAAACCACCTGTTCAATTTTTGGCAAGTAATAATTGTGTTAATTTTACAACTTTCGTGGATGATGCCGTTGCTACTAACCTGAGGGATGGATCTGGATGCCATGTACTCAAAGCATTGATGACCAGCGCTTGCATGGAAAATTTGGCCGGCGGAAACAGTATTACTTGATTCACTACTGCATGCCGAAACGTTCGATAAGTTCGTAATGTTTTTTAATTGAGTTTAGCCCGGACGACATACTGTTCCGGGCTATCTTTTTATCTATTTATTTAAAATACATATCTCAGTCATAACTGAAATATGTAAACTAACTTTTTTTATTCAAAATTGAAGAATGGTGAGTATCTGCTTTGTGGGGACTGCCTTGTAAAATTTCTATATTATTTAAATACCCTTCTTTTATTTTTAAATTCAAATCATCAAATAATTCATTCTGATCGTAACCTAGGAATACAATATCAGGAGCAACTTCTTTTAAAATATTATATGTACCCATATCTAAGTCGCCCAAGAGTACCCTATCGACTTCGGGAATTTCTAAAAGATTTTTGATTCTTTCTACTTCATTATATTTAGGAAGCTTACCTTTCATCTTCTCTACCATACTATCGCGAGTGACAATAGCTACAAGCTGACTGCCTTGCTCCCTCGCTTCATTTATAAAAGAAAGATGTCCTTCGTGGACACCATCGAAAACGCCGAAGATTAATATTTTCTTTTGATTAGTAAGGTCAGGCATTTTAAACTATTTCTTTCATCATCCATTCTTTGTAAGGGTGATTAATACGACGAACATCGACCCCAGCAATAAGAGGGACACTGTAAGTATGATTCTCAGAAATTATCTGATTCACAGCATCAAGCTTCGCTTCAAAGGTTGTAATAAGGAGCATGGCTTGTTCTACGCATTTTGACTCCCCCTCCCAATTATAACAAGATGATATTGACCAGAAATCTACACAAGCGGCGATCTTCTGATCTATTATAAGTCCGCCTAGTTTCTTTGCCTCTTCCATATTTTCACACGTTGTATATATAAAAACCATAAAATATATAGATAAGCTAACTACGACCTTTACAATATAATTGTAACACTCTCCTTGAATTTGTAAACAAAAAGAGGGATTCCCATGTAGTGAGAATCCCTCCTAATATCTCGTTATCCGAGATATGTTTTTAATAATTTACTTCTTGAGCTGTGTCTTAACCGGCGAATTGCTTTTTCCTTCATCTGACGTACACGTTCCCGGGTTAGTCCAAAACGTTCACCAATTTCTTCAAGGGTCATTGCCTGGCAGCCAATTCCGAAGAAGAACCGAATAATATCGCTTTCCCGTTCAGTTAAAGTTGCCAAAGCTCGTTTAATTTCTCTGGCCAATGACTCCATCATTAAACCTCTGTCAGCATTTGGCGAATCGTTGTTGATTAAAACATCCAACAAACTGTTATCTTCTCCTTCAACAAAAGGAGCATTAAAAGAAATATGACGGCCTGAAATACGAAGGGTATCAGCCACTTTGTCGGCAGGGAGATCTAATGATTCGGCAAGCTCATCGGGTGTCGGCTTTCGTTCATACTCCTGTTCCAGTTTGGAAAATGCCTTGTTGATTTTGTTCAACGAACCAAGTTGATTCAAAGGCAACCGCACAATTCTGGATTGCTCGGCCAATGCCTGCAAAATGGATTGACGAATCCACCATACAGCATAGGAAATAAATTTGAACCCTCTGGTTTCATCAAACTTCTCGGCGGCTTTAATCAATCCCAGATTACCTTCATTGATAAGGTCGGGTAAACTTAATCCCTGATTCTGGTACTGTTTAGCTACAGAAACTACGAAACGCAAGTTTGCTCTTGTAAGTTTCTCCAGTGCTACCCGATCACCCTTTTTTATCCGCTGGGCTAACTCCACTTCTTCCTCAAGAGTTACAAGTTCTTCTTTCTCAATCTCTTGTAAATACTTGTCCAGGGAAGCGCTCTCGCGCATTGTGATCGATTTTGTAATCTTTAATTGTCTCATATGGTGAATAACCCCTCCTTTGTGGGTGATTTTGGTTATATTTCAAAGATAAATTTTGCTCAAACTATAACACAATATAATAAAAATGCAACCTGTCACAGGTCAGACCTGTGTATGTTTAGTTTAAATTCTGTTGATAACAACTTTCGCAAGCAATATTCTTGTACCCCCATTCACTCGGATAAAAAGCTTCTATTTTGTTTTTGCAATAATAACAATTATATGGAGTTGTTTCTAGTACAGTTGAATATTTCAACAGATCTTTTATTCTTACATCAAAATGCTTACGAGGAAGTGGAATATTGTACTGTTTATAAAATCCTAATTCATTGTTGGAAATATTGAAACGCCAACCAGTCAGAGGACAAATCAATGCTTTGGTACAAATACTTTCATCCACATCATCTATAGAGTCAGGCAATTCACTTGTGGACATACCCTCTATATTGCTTTCATCTATGTCTTGCCAATAACCACCCAATTTCAAAATTTCTTCCTTGGTCGTATTGGGGAAATATAAATAACTAGTTGAGAAATTGAATGGTCCTGGACTCATAGAGTAAGGTAAGAACTTGCCATACTCTCCGTCTTCTTTCATTTTATTTATAATTTCATCTTTTAATTTTTCATACTCTTCTTTGGTGTATTGCTTGTTTAAAATACAATACTTTTTCTTCTTAAGCCCCACACAGCCAAAACAATATTCACAGTCAATACACAAATCCAAATATTCAGAATATCTTGACGAAGACCAAGAAGAATATTTCAAATTATATGCATTCACACAACCACTACAACTACCTAGCAACTCTCCTTCAAAACATCCAGCATAATTTAAAGAGGATTTGGTTTTAGTACCTCTTGTACAATTAACACAATCTTCTGAATCAGAAATAGTATTACAATTTATACAATTATTTACATTTAATAAATTGTTACCAGTAGAATTATAAGTTTTAAGATTAAAATTTAATCTATGGATTGCTACATTTTTAAGCATTTCTTCAAAATGTTCTTTAAACAGTTTAATTTGAGAATATGAACCTAAATTAAAATCTTTTAGTTTTTCATTGTATTCTTCTTTTGTATACTGTACATTCTCTATACAATAACTCTTCCCTCTTAAATTACAGCACATGAAGCAATTCTGGCAGTTGCGACAATCAAAAAGAAAATATGAATCTATGCAATCTTTTGAATCTCTAGAATAGAAAAGTTTATATGAATTCATACAATTAAGAGAACAAAAACATCTCTCGGAACTAAAGCATATAGCTACATCTATAGAATTTTTAACCTTAATGTTTCGGTAAGAATATAAAAGATCTTCACAATCAACCATAGATCGAGCTAAATAACAATTCTTGCAACTCCAAACATCATCACAATAATCACATCCTGTATTATTAATTCCATTTTGATGAGGGTGAGGAACTTTCTCTTGAAGAGATTGTAGTTGTTTAAAAAATGATTCACTTGGATTGTATTTCGCTCCGTAATCCATCGCATCCCAAGCATCACTATACCATTCCTTTAGTGAGTAAAGTGGATAACGACTTTCTGGTAATACAGTTATAAAACTCTCACCTGATAAATCAGATTTACTTTTACGAAATTTACCAAATAACCAAAAAGACAACTGCTGTTTTAAAAGACACCTTGAACAGACGGTAGATAATTCTAGTCCAATCTTTTCACTTAAAGATTTCTCTATATCAGTAATAATGAATTCTTTCTGGCAATGTTCACAAATCTTTTTCATAATTTTTTAAATTATTAATTAGTAATTTGTAATCAGTAATTATATTAATGGTTCCCCTCCTTTTTCTTCTTTCTTTATTTCTTCTTTTTTATTGTCATTGGCGTCTTCGTCTTTTTCTTCTTTTTTATTTCCTGTAATAGCAGCTTTCTCTTGGGCGCTGCGGATGATAGTAGCTTCTTCTTCGGCAATGAGCCTCTGTGCATCACCTGCTGGTATGGAGTACTTACGACGAGAAGCTTCTATGATTCTTTGTCTATAAGACGGATGAGTAGCGGGGAGTACTTGTAAAGTTTCTCCAGAAAATGGATCATAACTCTCTCCATCTATCGTCATTTTGACATAGAATTCCCCCACTCCTAAGTTGATCATATCTTTCACGTCGAAAACTGGAGCAAACTCTGGCTTGAGCTTCGTCGCATCATCTCCTCCCACACGGAAGGTAATAATAGATCCCACATTTCCTAAAACTGCTTGCTGAACTTTAGGTAAAAGCTGAGCGACGTACTGGTGGGCAACAATAAGGTTCAATCCGTACTTACGAGCTTCGGAAAGAATGTTTTCAAAAGTATCTGTAACAATGTTCTGGAACTCATCGACATATAAGTAAAAGTCCGCACGATCTTTCGGCTCAAGCTTGGCACGAGCCATACCCGCTTGCTTAATCTTCGTTAGGAACATGGCTCCGAAGAATGATGAATTCTCTTCCCCAATCTTACCTTTGGAAAGATTGATTAAGAGAATCTTTTGTCCGTTCATTATTTCTTCGAGGTCTATTTTGTTTTCTTTTTGTCCGAAAATATTTCGAAGCATTGGGTCAGAAAGAAATTGCCCAAGCTTGTTCACCAAAGGGATGATGGCATCCGTATCGAACTTCTCAGACCAGTCCGCGAATTCTATTGCCCAGAAGCGTTTGACCATGTCGTCTTCGATATATTCAACTACTTTCTGACGATAATTTCTGTCAGTAAGCATACTAATCATCCCACGCATTGTTGCAAACGGATAATCGAGAAGAGCTAGGACTGTAAAACGGAAAACGTGCTCCAAACGTGGAGTCCAGTTGGCACCGAATTGCTTACGGAGAACTTCGATCAATCCTTGGGTTAGTTGATGCTTGAACGTTGGATCAATATTTGCAAGTGGATTAAATGAAGATGGGAACTCTATATCTCCTGGATCAATAATACAGACATCTTCAATACGCTCCTCTGGAATAAAATTCAAGATGTCTTCTATAAGCTCTCCGTGAGGATCAATAATACAGACACCATGTCCGTAAGCTATATCTTGACGAATCATCAATTCTTGAAGCTTTGACTTACCAACGCCAGACTTTCCAATAATGTATAAATGACGGCGACGATCAATACGCTTGAATCCGAAAACGAACTTCTTTTCTTCTAAAGAAGCTACATAATTCGTACGGCCGATAAAGGTCACATCACTCGGATCTACCCTACCTAAAGTTGGAAGATCTGGTGGTGGTGGAGCATACTTAATAATCTGGATTTTGTTTGGTTTATTTAGTGCCATAAAGTGATACCCTTATTGTATCAAATTATAATAAAAAGTATATCGAGTACGATATAACAACGGCTCTCGGACATCAACAAATTGAATTAGTATTCATTTGTTGTGCTCCTCTTTTGTTGTTATAATACATCTCATATGAAAGAAAAAGAATTAGTAGAAAATACAGAATCTTTATCGAAAGATAAAATAGATTATCTTAAAAAAATTGGACCAGGAGTCATAACAGGAGCAGCAGATGATGATCCTTCTGGAATCACTACTTATTCACAAACAGGAGCTCAATACGGAACAGGATTACTCTGGATGGCCCTCTGGATTTATCCACTTGTATCTACAGTCCAAGAAATGTGTGCTCGTATAGCGATGGTCACAGGGCGTGGACTTGCTTCAAATATCAAAAGAAATTTCCCAAAGAAAATTCTTTATATTTGTACAATATTACTCTTCTTTGCAAATACATTAAACATCGGAGCTGACTTAGGGGCGATGGCCAAAGCAGTGCAACTACTAGCTCCAAAGGCTTCTTTTGTTTTTCTTGTTATTTTCACTGGAATTGCAGGCCTACTTTTAGAAATAATCGTCCCTTATCGTATTTACACAAAATATTTGAAATGGCTCGTTATCGCGGTCTTCTCATACATCGTTACTGGCCTTATAATCCACATGGATTGGTCTCTGCTTCTTCGTGACGGAATCATTCCTCATATAACATTTTCAAAAACTCAAATTTTACTTATAACTGGAATACTGGGAACAACCATCTCTCCATATTTATTCTTCTGGCAAACATCAGAGGAAATCGAGGAAGAAATAATGGATGGTAAAAAAACTTTAGCTTCACGTAAAGGAACAACTCATAGTGAAATAAAAGAAATGCGAATGGACATATGGGTTGGAATGTTCCTCTCAAATCTCGTAATGTTCTTCATTATCGCAGTATGTGCAAACACTCTTTTTGTAAACGGAATCACAAACATAGAAACAGCTGCTGATGCTGCCTTAGCATTGAAACCTCTTGCGGGATCATTCGCAACGCTTCTTTTTGCAATTGGAATCATCGGGACTGGATTGCTAGCGATACCAGTCTTGGCCGGTTCAACTGCATATGCCATAACTGAAAGCTTTGGGTGGAAAGAGGGTCTTTATCGTAAATGGAAAACCGCTCATGCTTTCTATGGAGTCATAGCTGTTTCTATAATTATAGGAATAATTTTAAATTTTATTGGTATTGATCCCATAAAGGCACTACTCTACTCTGCCATAGCCAACGGAATAGTAGCTCCTGTAATTCTTGTTTTTATAGTAAAAATAAGTAGTAGTCAAAAAATCATGGGTGAATTTAAAAATAAACCTATCACAAAAACCCTAGGATGGATAGCTACAATACTTATGAGTATCACGGCTGTAGCGGCGACAATATCACTGTTCTAGAATAAAACAACATAAAAATATCAGTCAGTCTTGCAAAAAATTAAAAATACGGTAATATAGAGAGATATTTAGCTGGGCCCTTAGCTCATCTGGCTAGAGCGCCTCATTTGCAATGAGGAGGTGGCAGGTTCGAGTCCTGTAGGGTCCACAGCGTAAAATAACCTTATAATATAAGGTTATTTTAGTGTGTTTTATTATTTTTCTTTTGATTTTTTAAAAATAACTGGTAGTCCTTGTCTTCCTTTCCTATGTGTCTTATCCACCAAGTCCCCATAAATATTTCTACTCTAGATATCAATTCTTTCTTGTCTGCTCCATTCTCAAATTCTTTTTTAAATTTAATGTAATTTTTTATAAAATTATGATGTTCTCTTTTGTGTCTCTTAATATTAGGATAATTCATCTGCTTCATATATTCTTCTTCGTAACAAAAATGCTCTTTGATGTACTCATCTAAAAACGGGATCATGTTATCATGAACTTCTTTGGAATCTACACCAAAAGCAACGGCGTCCAGAATTTTATTGATTTGGATCAATAATCTTTTGTGTTGAGAATCAATAACTTCATCTCCAACAGAAAGATCATCTGACCACTCAAAATAAATTGTCATATATTTTATGAAAAATTATTAATAAAATACTTCTGCTTTAAATTATCCTTTTATATTTATGTCAATTAACTACCTATTAAATTATACCACGACTTAGCTCAAATACCATTTATCTGTTAATATGTGAATATGTTAATAACAACTACAAAATTCATGAAGGGTATCGTCGGAGATGATGAGATACTAGCCGATGGTATACCCCAGATAGCCTTTATAGGGCGCTCGAACGTTGGTAAATCAAGCCCGTACTAGTTCCTTCCCAGGAAGAACTCAAGAGATAAATATATTCCTGATAAATAATGCCTTCTACTTGGTAGACTTGCCTGGATACGGCTTCGCTCGTGCTTCAGGCTTGGGTCGTGAGAAAATAGGAGAACTTATAGATTCATATCTTTTTAACTCTATATATACTCAAAAGAAAGTTGTGATGATTATCGATGCTGGTGTCGGCATGACAGACAAAGATATACTCATGCTAAACGAGCTTAGAAATCATCATAAAGACTTCATAATCGTGGCTAATAAGATAGATAAACTAAAGCAATCCGACTATCATAAAAAAATGGCAGAAATTAAAAAAGTGGTTGGCGACCACCTTATAATCCCCTTCTCGAATAAAACAAGAAAAGGGGTTCTAACTCTTGTAGATGAGATATTTAAATAAAATAATTCATATGGTATAATAAAAAATATGAAACAATCAAGATTAGATCAACTTTCCGATGGCATATACAGGATTAGTCACAGAACAACATCTCTTAAATACACTTGTAGAAATGGCACCCCTCTTCTTAAGCTATTTACTTAGTTTTTCTTTACTTTTCACTTACTGGAGATCGCATCACCTCATAGCTTCAGTCCTTGCTAAAAATATTGATACCAAGTTTTCAAATTTAAATGGAATTTTTCTTTTCTTTGTTGCTCTTGTACCTTTCTCTTCTCGTTTCTTGGGACAATATGTAAATTCTGAAACTGCTATTATTTTCTTTGCTTTAAATATTATTTTCATTGGGCTTACACTGTTTAAAATGCGTAACTATGTGATAAAATCTGGGACAATAGAAAATATGCCTTTCACCAAAAAAGAAAATGAACATGCTAACATGCATATTCTCTTCCCTGTTGGTTCTGCTATTGTCGCCATTGCTGTTTCTTTTTTGAGTAATAGTCTGGCTTTGTCACTTTTCACTGTGGCAATACTCTTTAATCTATCTGGTAACGGAATTAAGATCACATTCTTTGTGATAGATTTATTTCGAAAAGAAAACAAATTAGAAAATACAGAAACTATATAATCTTTCTTATCCCTTTCTCAATAGAGGCACCTTCAAAAATTATCGAAAATAAAATATCAACAAACGGTAACTCTACTCCGAGTTTACTACTAATATTTTTGTGATTTTTAATTGTGGCCAATCCTTCCAGCATATATTTTTTCTTAGCTAAAATATCCTCTATCTTTCTCCCTTTGCCAATCTCAATCCCAAGTAGACGATTCCTAGAGCGTAAAGACAAGTCCCCTGAACATGTTAACCCCATAAAAGTATTGGGTTCTGCTCCCAAGGAAACCCCCAACTTCTGGATTTCTTGTAATCCTTTAGTAAAAATATAGGCTTGAGTATTCTGGCCATACGATGCTCCTTCAGCTATCCCCACAAAAATAGTTACCACATTTTTCATGGCAGCACCTATTTGAACTCCAACTACATCGTTACTTAACTCAATTTTCAAATTCTGTGATTCAATCTGTTTCTTTATTTCTTCTTTACCAGCTCCACCAGCTAAGACCATGGCTGAAAGATCTCCATTTATTAATCCTTCGGCTAAAGTTGGACCGTATAAGAAATAAATTGAATTATGAGGGAATTCCTTTTCTAAGACAGTTGATATAAGATCCCCATCTTTATTAAAACCTTTAGAACAAATTATTATTTTCTGATTTATAATAAAATCTTTATGCTCTAAGAGAGCCTCTTTCACTCTATACGAAGGAGTTGCCACAAGTATCATGTCGCTCCCTTTTACTTCATTTATTAAAATTTCATGTTCGTTTATTATCAAACGAGTTGCAATAGCTTGTCCAAAAGTTCCATAACCTAAAATAGAAATTTTCATATTACCTTTTTAATGCAAGTTTAATAATGTGATCAATAAATTCAGGGACAGTCGCCCCAACAGCGTTGAGCATTTTGGGAACAAGTGATTCGTTGGTTAGCCCTGGTAAAGTATTCACTTCAAGCGCATAAATACCCTTCTTCGGATGTACAATGAAATCACTTCTAGAATAATGATCGAGATTGAGTCCTGTATGAATAATTCCTGCTAGTCTTTCGAGCTCCTCTTTTTCACTACGAGAGAAATTGCCAGGGCAAATTTCCTCTGACACTCCAGTATACTTTGCTTCAAAATCAAAAAAATCTTTGCTTTTAGGAATCCTTATCTCAATCGGAGGAAGCACATAAACAGCCTTATCACGAAAATTATTTATAACCCCTACTGTCGCTTCTTTCCCTTCTATAAGTTCTTCTACTAGAACATCGGTCTCCATGTTTACCCCTTCCATAAAAGCAGATATTAATTCTGGATAAGTCCTACACATTCTCATACCAACAGAAGAACCACCAGAAAGAGGCTTCACTATCCAAGGAGGTACTAACTTGTCGTGAATTTGCTTTGCAACATTTACAGCATAAGTTTCAAAATCACCATCCTCTTCTTGATACTGAGACACGACAAGATGATTGGGTGTCTTCACTCCAAGTCTACTAAATTGTTCTTTGGCTAAAACTTTGTTATATCCTAAGGCAGAAGCGAAAGCTCCTGAGCCAGTATATGGAATCTTCCACTGGTCAAGCATTTGCTGAACTTTGCCATCTTCTCCGAAGTCGCCATGCAAAGCATTGAAGATAACATCCACAGAATGGAATACATCTGCTGTCGATACAGGCTTGCCACTTATATGCCAAGTTCCATCCTTATCGATAAGAATGTCGATAGATTTATATGTTTGACTCAACTTATCTCCCCTCAAATGAGAAAGTACATTGCTCCCTGTCTTAAGAGATACTTCGTACTCACCACTTGTCCCCCCACGTATAACCCCAACTTTTATCATAAATATATTATATCAACAATAATCTATTTTAGAAAACTTTTATTTCTCTTTTGTTTATGGAAAGTTATAGCAAATCTGTGTGACTCACTGTTGGCAAGAAGGATCTGCTTTTTGTATATTTTAATTATTTCTTCATTACCTATTATCACTTTTGGTCTATGTTTGTCATCTTTCACCACTCCGACTATTGGTATCTCAAACTGGTACCTACTTAATACTCTCTTAGCTACATTTACTTGGGCGGTACTACCATCGACAACAATTAGACTAGGCAAACCCCACTCTGTATGACGCAATCTACGAGAAAGAACTTCCTCGAGTGCGCCTGTGTCATTGGCATCACTTTGAGTTCTGATAATAAACTTCTTATATTCACTTTTATTGACTTCACCATTCTCAACAACAGTCATAACTCCAACCATATTCTTGCCTCCCATATGAGCCACGTCATAAGCTTCAATACGAAATATGGAAGTCGGACTTCCATATATTTCCTCTTTTATTAAGGAAATATCATTTATATGATTTAAGGCATATATTTGGTCTCGAATTCTGGCAGCATTTTCAAAATCTTTTGATTTTGAAAATGCTGCCATTTTAGCTTTAAGATTTATAACAATACTTTTCTTCTTTCCTTCAAATAAGAGCTTAATATTCTTTATATTTTCTTGAAATTCTTTTTCTGGAATTAGTCCTATTTGTTTGTAAAATTCCCTATTATTCCTTTTTAACGAATCATTGTCAAAATATGGGAAAATTCTGCGAATAATCTTCATTGCCTCTTTAAGTTGCTGACCATTTGGGAATGGACCGTAGACTTTGCTATATAACTTTTTATCCATTCCTCTACCACGAACTATTAAAATTTTGGGTAACTTTTCTTTGGTTATACAAACATAATTAAAGCTCTTGTTATCCTTCTCTTTAGTATTGTATTTCGGCTTAAATTTCTTTATAAGATTTGCCTCTAAAATAAGAGATTCAAGAACGCTATCCGTCTCCTGCCATTCTACCCTATCCGCTTTTACCGTCATATCTAATATATGTGACCCTCTGGTAACGATGATATCCTTTGAGAAATAGCTCTTTACCCTATCCCGCAACGAAGTAGCCTTACCTATATAAAGTATAGTTTTGTCCTTACGGAAAAAATAAACCCCTGGCTTGTCTGGTACCCCTATTTTCTTAAGCTGTTGACTATTCACGTATATTATATTAGATTAAAAATAGATATTGTACAAATGTTAAATTGTTAAAAACGGAGGAATTATGGAGAGTTATGAAAATTCAGGTAGCTACCTTGAAAAACTAGGAGAGGTTGGATCAAAGGCAAAAATTGAAAAGCTCGGCATTAAACCAGGTAAAAAATCAAAAACAAAGGTTGGTAAAATCATTGAGTTAGATTTATACGTTCCAATAAGACCCGGGATGCCAATCAGAAAAACCAGAGAAATTGACAATCCCAACCCACTAAGACAAAAAAGAGGTATTGGAATAACAAGTCCAGTTGTATCGATCTTAAAAATTAACGAGGACGAGTACCTTATTGAAACAATTACATCAACCTACAGACTTTGGCTAAACTAATTTAAAAATCAAAAGAAGCATCACAACAAAGTGATGCTCTTTTTTTATTTCCTCCTCAAAACCTTTTTCAAATATCCCGAAGGAAAGATTACTTCCTACGGGACAGGTTTCCCTGCTATTTTTTCAAAACTTTCTTAAGATATTTACCAGTGTGTGAATTTTTATTATTAGCAACTTCTTCAGGAGTTCCCTTTGCTACAATCTTGCCACCACCGAGACCACCTTCGGGGCCGATATCTATAATGTGATCTGAACATTTTATAATATCCATATTGTGCTCTATAACTACTACGCTGTTGCCCTTATTCACAAGTCTATTCAAAACTTCAAGCAACTTTGCTACGTCATCATAATGAAGTCCAACTGTCGGCTCATCTAGTAGATAAATAGTCTTCTCTTCATACGGTCTAAATAATTCTGAAGAAATTTTTACGCGTTGTGCTTCTCCACCCGAAAGAGTTGTAGCAGACTGGCCAAGCTTCACATAGCCAAGACCGACTTCCATAAGCGTCTTCATGCGATCGTACACAGCGGGAATATCTTCCCAGAAAGTTATCGCTTCTTCAACTGTCATTTGAAGAACTTCATAAATATTTTTCTTTTTATATTTCACAGTCAAAGTCTCTTTGTCAAATCTTTTACCATTACAAACATCACAAGTGACGTAAACAGTCGGCAAGAAATGCATCTCTACCGCTACCTCTCCATTCCCTTCACAAGCCTCACAGCGTCCACCCTTCACATTGAAAGAGAATCTATTGGCTTTCCAACCTTTCAGTCTTGCTTCTTCACTAAGTGCGAACATATCACGGATATGAGTAAATGCTCCTGTGTAAGTAGCTAAGTTGGAGCGAGGAGTACGGCCTATAGGAGACTGATCGATAAGAACGACGCGAGAAGCATACTCCGTCCCAGTGAAAGATGCGCAGTTGAAAATCTTTGCTGTTCTAAACTTCCTTTCATATCTTGCCTGAAGATTCTTGTGGATAATCTCATACATGAAAGAACTCTTCCCACTTCCTGATACTCCCGTAATAGTGACAAGCTTACCTAGAGGAACCTCAGCATTGAGATTATCAATATTGAAAATTTTACCTCCAATTATTTTGATACTACCCTTATCGCTATTTCTTCTTTTCTCCGGAACTTCTATTCTAGCTTCATTTCTAAGATATGCTAAAGTTCTAGAATTGGAAACGTTCTTTGGTGCATCAAGTAAATCTTGTAAATAATCCGACACTATTACTTGCCCTCCATGTACTCCAGCCTTCGGGCCTATATCTACAATATAATCCGATGCATATATAGTATCTTCATCGTGCTCTACGACAATGATAGTGTTCCCTAAGTCACGAAGATTCTCAAGGGTTTTAATAAGCTTGTCGTTGTCTCTCTGATGTAAACCTATCGTCGGTTCATCGAGCACATACAAAGCTCCGACAAGTCGTGAACCAAGCTGGGAAGCCAAACGTATTCTCTGCGCTTCTCCTCCAGAGAGAGTATTGGCTTTTCGGTCGAGAGATAAATAATCAAGCCCGACGTTTAGTAAAAACTGAATTCGTGCCTCGATCTCTTTGATAACTACTTTTGAAATTTCTTTTTCTTGATCGTTCAACTGTAGTTCAATAAAAAAGTCAGCAACATCTGAAATGGAAAGTTTAGTAACGTCTACAATATTTAGCGGAGCAGAAACATGAAAATTCTTATCCGCGTCGGAGCCCTTTAGGGTAAAGCGCGAAGAATTTTTATGCTTCTGCGGAGCGGATTTACCTAGATATACATGAAGTGCTTCAGGTCGTAATCGCAAACCCTTACAATCATCACAAGGTTCTGTGCCACCGAAATACTTCGTACCAAGTCCATTACAAGTAGGACAAGCTCCATATGGGGAATTGAAAGAGAAAAGCCTAGGCTCTATCTCAGGAAAAGCGAAACCATCGTTGGCACAAGAAAACTTGGAAGACATAAGGTACTCGTCTTCATCTATTTTAATAATTACAAGGCCATCGGATTCAAGTAAGGCTCTCTCGACACTCTCTGCTAGACGTGAGTATGAATCCTTTTCATTGTCTTTGAATTCATGTATTTGGAATGTGTCTACTATAACTTCTATGTCGTGCTTTTTTGTCTTCGTAATATCAATCCTCTCTCTTAGTTTCTTGATCTGTCCATCTAGACGAACCTCGGCAAAACCTTTGTTGAGTAAATCATAAAGAAGTTGGTAGTACTCACCTTTCCTACCTCTAACTACCGGAGAAAGAATTGAGACAGGAGCTTCGTTCCACTCGACACCTAATACTTTCCTCGCCCCGTTAAAGCTTTGCTTTTTTACGGGGTTTTTATTATCCTTTTGAAAATTCTTTATCTTATCTATTGCAAAATGAAGTATTTCATCATTGGAAAGTTTCTTAATCTCATTGCCACACTCGGGGCAATGAGGATGCCCTATACGTGCATAAAGAACACGAAGATAGTCATATATCTCTGTGATGGTTGCAACTGTTGAACGAGGATTGTTCGACCTAGACTTCTGGTCGATAGAAATAGCTGGAGAAAGACCAGTAATCTCATCGACATCTGGCTTCGGCATTTGGTTCAAGAATTGGCGAGCATAAGCAGAGAGACTCTCCACATAGCGCCTTTGCCCTTCAGCAAATATAGTATCGAATGCCAAAGAAGACTTACCAGAGCCAGACATACCAGTAATAACTATCATTTTATTCCTCGGCATCTCAACACTAATATTCTTCAAATTGTGAGTTCTAGCCCCTTTTATTATTATTTTGTCTGTTGTATCTTTTTTCATAAATTACTTAAACACATAACGACACCTCCCAAAGTTCTTAGGGGGTGTATACTGATATTTAGTTACTAACATGATAACACAAAACCTTAGACTTGACAAAGATCTCAAAATAAGTAATATGGAATTGAAATAAATATATGCCGAAATAGCTCAGTTGGTAGAGCACAACATGGACAAGGTTGGGGTCGCGGGTTCGAGTCCTCGTTTTCGGCTACAAAAATTCTTTTCACTCAATAAAGAGACAGGTTACGCCATTACATGTCTAATCAAAACGAAGGCCATTCCAACAACTGGAGTGGCTTTTTTATTTTGTATTTTTATTTAAAAACTTATCATTCAAAATAATAATCTCATCTCGTAATATAGCAGCAGTTTCGAAGTCTAGTTCCTTCACCGCTTTATTCATTTCCTTCTCTTTTATCTTTATAATTTTTTCATAAATAGATTTGTTCCTATCTTCATCTGAAAGAAGTAAATTCTTGATAGATTCTCTTTCCCCTTTACCCTTATTACTTTTACTTGTTACAAAAGTCTTCTTGAACAATTCTACATCTAAGTCTAGCTCTGCATTCACCGCCTTCTCGTGCTTGTTCTCGAGCTCTTCGGTAATATCATTAATCTTTTTTATAATAGTCTGGGGAGTAATACCATGCTTCTTGTTGTAAGCTATCTGGATATCTCTTCTTCTATTTGTCTCTCCTATGGCACTCTCTAGGGCCTTGGTCATACGATCAGCATAAAGTACAACTCTCCCCTCTACGTTTCGAGCAGCTCTTCCTATAATCTGAATCAGAGAAGTTTCCGAACGAAGGAAACCTTCCTTGTCTGCATCCAAGATTCCTATCAAGGCTAGCTCGGGTAAGTCTAATCCTTCGCGGAGTAAATTGACTCCTATAAGAATATCAAAGTCCCCTCTTCTAAAAGAAGAAAGTATTTGAATTCTCTCTATGGTTTTAATATCACTATGTAAGTACTCTGCTTTGAATCCCTTTTCTTTCAAAAATAAAGTTAGGTCCTCCGCCATATTCTTGGTCAAAGTCGTAGCAATAGCACGGAAACCCTTTTTAATAACTCGGTTTGCTTCTTCTACAAAGTCTTCAATTTGGCCAGGATAAGAGGCGAAAGAATTTTTAGAAAAATAATCGTAGGTGTGGACGCGCGCCGAATTCTGACTACTGTCAGAATTCGGTAGGGATAAGCGATTATTTTTCAAAAATTCTGAAGCCTCTGTTGCAGAAACCGGTCTTACCAATATTTCTGGATCTATCAATCCTGTTGGGCGAATAATCTGTTCAACAACTTGAGCACTAGTTGTCCTCTCTGTCTCGCTTGGGGTTGCTGATACATATATCACATCTCCAATTCTTTCTTCAAATTCATTATACTTAAGAGGCCTATTGTCCTTGGCAGAAGGCAGACGGAAGCCGAAGTCTACAAGAGTCTTCTTGCGAGAAGCATCGCCTGCATACATACCACCTAGCTGAGGAAGAGTCACATGAGATTCATCGATAATAGTTAAGAAATCACTCTTGAAATACGAGAGAAGTGTATCTGGAGCTTCCCCTTCCTTCTTGCCAGAAAGCTGTCTACTATAATTCTCGATACCACTACAATATCCAACTTCCTTGATCATTGCTAAATCATAATTGGTTCTTCTCTTTATCCTTTCTGCCTCCAGAAGCTTGCCTTCCTTCTCAAACTTTTTTAATTGTTGTGTAAGCTCAAGTTTAATATTCTTTAATGCCACTTTTACTTTCTCTGTCTCGGTAATAAAGTGCTTGGCTGGAAAAAGGAAAATACCACTCTCTTCTTTCAGAACATGGGCAGACACAGGGTCTACTTTTAAAATTTTAGAAATAGCACCTCCTACAAATTCTATTTGATATACAAAAGTCTCCGATATAGGCATGACTTCTACTCTATCTCCAATAGAACGGAAAGTTCCTGGAGTAAGGTCTGAGTTCGTTCTTTCAAAATGAACTCCGAGTAACTTTCGCATTAATTCTGTCCTTCCAATCTTGGATCCAATTTCAAGTTTCAAATTTACCTTCTCGTATTCTTCTGGACTTCCAAGACCATAAATACAAGAAACAGAAGCCACAATAATAACGTCCTTGCGTGTAAGAAGTGACTGCGTAGTGGCATGGCGAAGCCTATCTATCTCTTTGTTTATCTGAGCATCTTTCTCTATATAAGTATCGGTCACTGGCATGTATGCTTCTGGCTGATAGTAATCATAATAAGACACAAAATAGTGTACAGCGGCATCAGGGAAAAACTCCCTAAATTCTTGAGCCAGCTGAGCAGCGAGAGTCTTGTTGTGGGCTATGACCAAGGTCGGCTTCCCCCACTCTTCGATAACATTGGCTATCGTGAAAGTCTTCCCTGTACCAGTAGCACCTAGGAGCGTCTGTTTATCAAAACCCTTCTTAAGACCTTCCAGAAGCTCTTTTATGGCCTTTGGCTGGTCGCCATCGGGCTTGTACCCACTCTTTAATTTAAATACTTTGTCTGTCATAATTTTTTAAAAATTCATTTTTAAAATCTTGAAACGTATCATTTAGTATAGCATCGCGCATTTGTTTTACTAGATTGGTTATAAAGTAGACATTGTGAATAGAAGCCAAAGTTGCTCCTAGCATTTCTTTAGCACGAAAGAGGTGTGAAAGATATGCACGAGTATAATTTGTACAAGTATTACACTTGCACCCTTCGTCTATCGGATTAAAATCTTTTACAAACTTAGCATTCAAAATATTTATCTTGCCGTTCTTTGTAAACATCGTTCCGTTGCGAGCAATACGAGTGGGTGCCACACAATCAAAAAGATCAACCCCGTTTTCTACTCCAGAGAAAAGATCTTCCGGTTCACCGATACCTAGTAAATGGCGAGGTTTGTCTTCTGGGAGCACTTCATTGACCCACTTTACAGCAGTCGACATATCCTCTTTGGCAAAAGATCCACCAATCCCAAAACCATCGAAGTCCATTTCTCCTATAACTTTAGCAGACTTCTTCCTAAGCTCTTCACTACGTCCTCCTTGGACAATGCCAAAGAGAGCCTGGGGCCAAGGCGAAATAGGAATATGAAAATTCTTATCAGCGTAGGGCCCCTCTAGGGTAAAGCGTGAAGAATTCGCATATTCTTGCTTTGCTTCCTCCCGTTTCTTATGCTCCTCCAAACTCCTCTTGGCCCAAGAGTGAGTGCGAGACAATGCTTCATCTTGATAGCGTTCACTTTCTGTCGGCGAGGTACATTCATCAAAAGCAAATATAATATCGGCTCCTAAGTTGTGCTGAATCTCGATAGACTTCTCTGGAGTTATATAATGAAGCGATCCATCTAAGTGTGATCGGAAAGAAACTCCGTCGTTCCCTATGGTTGCAAGCCTTTACAGAAACAACTTTGGAAAGCTCTTTGCCGTAAGCCACACCAAGAGAAAATACTTGGAATCCACCAGAGTCTGTCATCATGGGCCCCTGCCAATTCATAAACTTATGTAAGCCTCCTGCCTCACGTACTAAATCACTTCCTGGTTGTAAATAAAGATGGTAAGTATTGGCAAGTGTAACTTGCACACCTATCTCCTTGAGCTGTTCGGGAGTCATAGCTTTGACTGTCCCCTTCGTCCCCACAACGACAAAAGATGGAGTCTCTATAACTCCATGAGGTGTAGTCAGAGTCCCTGCTCTACCTAAAAATCCTTCCAACTTTTTTTCTATTTTAAAATCAATCGCTTTCATCTAATATATTTTTTAAATTTAAAATAAATCTATTCTATAATTCTAACGAATTGTAGAATAGATTTACCACGCTTCGTAAGTTTATGACAAACTGTATTCCCCATACTTCTTTTAACTAAAAGTCCCGCAATATACATTTTACTTATATGAGCTGAAATATTTTTAAAATCAGACTTCAATCTATCAGAAATCGCAAGAACAGACAAATCTGGATTCTTATCTAGTAGGAATAATATTTCAATTCTTCTGTGATTTGCAAACCCTTTAACTATTCTTTCTAATTCTCTATTTGTTTTTCTCATAATATTTATTTCTATTCTATAATTCTATAGAATTATAGAATACTATTTATAATATAAAATAAACTACTAATACACTTCCCTCTGGTAACATTCTTTACAATATACTATCTCTGGCCTATTTGGAGCATAGGTAGTCTCAAATGTATTTGTGCAACCTTCATTCATACAAGTGCGAGTATATAGAGTCATCGGATTCCTCAGAGCTAAGCGTTTCTTGTATCTTTCATCTGGATGAAGTCTAGGGATGGGAATATTCATACGTTTGTAAAATTGAAGTTCAAATGGAGTTATTTTAAATGCTTTACCTGATGCTTCACACTCTATAACTTCATTTAGTATAGAATCGTCTACATCTTTTATATCATCTGGTATATCTTTGGCTTTTAAAGTAATTGTATATTTGTTATCTATCTTTTCTTTGTATGGATATCCCCTTTCTATTGTTTCTTCTTTGGTTAATGGAAAATGATCATTTATAACAGCTTCGTTGTATCCAAATGGACATAGTTCATAAGGAAAGAATTCTCCATACTTATATACCCTGCCCTTACTATCTATATACGGCATTTCATCCATATGTTGTTTAATTTTTGGTATCATTTCTTCGTATTCTTCTTTTGTATATTGCTTATTTAAAATACAATACTGTTTGTTTTTGAGACCTATGCAACCGAAGAGATTAGAGGAAGATTTACAGGCATCTAAATACTCAACCATGCTTAAAGCAACTTCTCCTGTAATAACAAATTTAATGTTCTGACTGTTCTCAGCACCAGCAAAAGCATGCTCATACGCGTGCTCTGCATATGAATGACAAATATCCATGGAATCTTTTGCGTGAACACATCTGTATGTATATTTAAGATTTTCAGAATCATAAACATTAAAAGAACTTGAGGTATTTTTATTATTTCTAAGCTCATCACCAGTAGAATCAATAGAATTAATAATTCTTGCATGTTTCCTTGGAAATTCTAATGTAAATTCCCAAAATATTTTTGAAAACTCTTCAACAAAAGAGTGCTTGCCTGTATTTAATTCTTTCATCTTCTCTTCATACTGTTCTTTTGTATATTGAATATTCCAAATACAATATCTTTTATTTTGTAAATTTACACAACCAAAACAATCTTGGCAATTATTACAATCAAGTATGAAATTACAATCTATACATCCAGTTGACCAATATGAGTATTGACAATTATAATTTTTATTTCCACTGATATTTTGATAAATTAATTCGCTCTTTAATACATTAAATGAATCTATTACTTGTTTTGATCCATCAACGTTATTTGAAAAATATACATCTTCGGACCCGTCTATAATAGAACTACTTAAATATACATTTTTAGAAAAATATACAAAATTAGCATATTCTGAATCTATACAATCACCAAATTGCCATAGTGACTGCCTTGAAACTTTATTAAACAATTCTTTCCATTGTGTAAAAAATGCTTTACTAAAATCATAGTTTTGCGCATATTCTCCTGCTTCCCATTTATCACTTTTGTAACAAGAAGAACAATATACATAAAAAGCTACTTTTTCATTATACATTGAAATAATACTTTCTTGGCACATATCACATTTTCTTTTATATAAAGACCGTTCGTTTTTCCATATTAATCGTCGTACAAACCGACAATGTGGACAAAAGGTTGGTGGAGGAACTTTTATTTTCTCATAAAATAAAAAATCCTCAGGATCTATAGTGAAATCATTTTTACAGTTTTGACAAATTTTAATTTCACTTTGCATATATTTAATTAATATTATCTAAGATTAATCTATTCTACAATTCTATAGAATTGTAGAATACTTATAATTATACAATGTTTAATTTCTTTTTACAAAAACCCATTTTAGACTTTGTACATTTACAGGAGAACTTAGAAGAACCTTTTTTACAGGGTCATTGGGAGAAGAAATAACATCTTCAATCGTAGCTACTACCTCCGTCTCTATATTTGGCAAATAAACAAATGCTCCAGTTGTAAAAGGTAAATCGATAGGTATTGTCATTTCAAAATTGCCTCCGCCACGACCAACAAGCTCTACACTTGTATTTGAACCATCTATCATGGCCTCAGTAACTTGCCCTGGATTGGAATATAAGGTGACTAGTGAAGAATTATTGTATACAACACTTACCTCTCCTATCGGGGTAACAATATTTGAATAAACTTTATCTCCAACTGCAATTTTCTCATTGGCGCCAATATCTATAATGATAGTATCGTAAGGCGAATAATTTGGTTTCGTTAAAATATTTGACAGAACAAGATTGTTCTCTGGTAAGGTGCGATTAAATAATTCTTTCAAAACAATGTTTTCATTCTTCAAAATATTGTAGTCAATCATTAAATTTTTAAGATCCGCATTTTCTCTTAATAAATTTTCATTCTCTTTGTAAACCGATGACTTTGAGCGAAAAACATAGCCTGTATCCTCTACTACATTCTCTACAGCAATCTTAGTCTTCCATATAGGCCTACCAATAGAGTGTATTAATCCACTTGTATACGCAAGAATTCCACTAACAGCTAACAATAAAAATCCCACAAAGAAAATAATATTCTTAATTAATCTTTTTCTCTTGGCTATTTGTTTTTTATCTCGGAACTGATGAATCATCTGTGTTTAATAAAACTTCTTGATAAGAATCAAAATCATCGAGCACCACACCTGTACCACGAGCAACGGCCGTAAGTGGATCTTCTGCTATATAGATAGGAATTTTCAATGTTTTTCGTAGTAAAACATCTAAGCCTCGTATAAGAGCTCCACCTCCTGAAAGAACTAATCCTCTGTGCATAATATCTGAAAGTATTTCTGGTGGAGTAGTTTCAAGCACTTCTTTAACCCCATCAACCAAGCTCATAATTGAAGGCAAAATAGCTTCTCTTATGTCTGAATCTGTAACTATTACTTGACGAGGTAACCCTGTAACCAAATCTCTGCCTCTAACTTCAGCTTCCATAGAATCACCTTCAATAGCAGAACCTATAGCAATCTTCACCCCTTCAGCGGTTCTTTCTCCGATCAATAATTTAAATTCATCTTTCATGTAATTTATAATATTGAGGTTAAGAAGATCGCCTGCAATTTTCAAATTCTTTGAACGAACAACCCCAGAGAGTGAAATAACAGCAACATCGGTAGTACCCCCTCCAATATCTACAATAACAGACCCGACAGCTTCTTTGACTGGCAAGCGTATCCCTATCGCAGCTGACATTGGCTCTTCGATAATGTAAACTTCACGTGCCCCAGCGGAACGTGCTGCATCTTCTACTGCTCTTATCTCTACGTTGGTTATACCAGTCGGAACTCCCAGAACCACACGTGGACGAATGAACTTCTTTGAAATTTTCTCAGCTTTATTTATAAGATATGAAAGCATTTCTTCTGTGACTTCAAAATCAGATATGACTCCGTCGACAATAGGACGAATAGCTCGCACGTGACCTGGAGTACGCCCAAGCATTTGCTTGGCTTCAGCCCCAACAGCGACGATCTGACCTGTTTTCTGGTTTACAACAACAACAGAAGGTTCGTTGATAACGATGCCGTGCCCCTTCAAATACACCAGCGTGTTGGCTGTTCCTAAATCGATTCCAATATCATTAGAAAACATTTGGTATATTTTTTTGAACATATATAAATTAGGTTCTAGTAACTATCTTTTGGCTTCTAGTAGATTAACTAATTCATCGATCGTGATTATTTTTCCATTAGATTCAACACGTTTTTTAATTTCAAAACCTCCATCAGCCAAACTACGTTTTGAAACAACAACTCGGTAAGGAACACCAATCAAATCAGAGTCTGCAAATTTTTCTCCAGCACTTATATCTGTGCGGTCATCAAACAAAACTTCTATTCCTTTCGCTGTTAAACTATTGTAAAGTTCTTCTGCTCTATTTTTTACATTTTCATCATCCCCTAGTGACAATAAATGAACCTTAAATGGAGCAATACTCTCTGGCCATATAATACCTTTATCATCAGAGAGAGTCTCAACAATAGTCCCCATGAGTCTTCCTAATCCTATACCATAACAACCCATAACAACTAAATTATCTTCCCCTTTTTCATCTTTATATTTTAAATCAAAAGGTGTTGAAAATTTTGTCCCCAATGAGAAAATATTCCCAACTTCTATGGCTTTATTTTCAACCATATCTTCTTTCTTAAGCCCTAAACTTTCGAGGACTTCATCATTATAAACTTCTTTATTTACAGCAATACCATTATTGGGATCCACATATATAGTATCTTCTCCCGCAGAAGTAATGGTCTGAAATTCATGAGAAAATTTTGAGAAAGTTCCACCAGATGCAAAAGTCAGGTAAGTTAAATGACCAATGCCAACTTTATTAAAGATATTTTTATATGCTTCTTTTGATTTCTCGTAGAAAACATTATGTTCTTCTGCATTCTTAGAAAAAGAATAAAGTGCCTTCCAGTAAAATTCCCTACCTCTTAAAATTCCAGATTTACTTCTTGTTTCATTTCTAAATATATCTTTAAAGTCATAAGGATAAATAGGTAAATCTTTGTATGAACTTATGTATTGTTTTAAAATGTTTGAATAAGCCTCTTCGTTTGTGAATGACAAACCAACCTCTGTTCCATTTTTTAATTTTGTCTTAAACCAATTATCAACAACATCATCACTCCATCTTCCAGACTTTTCCCAAACCTCTTTACTTTGAATAATACTTGTTTTCATCTCAATACCTCCTATAGCATTCATTTCTTCTCTTATAATATTCTCAATCTTCTTTATAACACGTAAACCCAAAGGTAGATAAGAATAAACCCCTGCCATTTCTTTATTAATAAAGCCTGCTCTGATTAAAAGTTCAGCATTTAATGATACTTCGTCAGCTGGACTCTCCTTCTTTGTTTTAGTGAATAGTTGTGATTGTCTCATACCCACATACTACCCTAAAAACCCCTTACAGTCAAAAAACAAAAGGTTATTTTCAACTTGCAAAATAATGCTTTTTCTGGTACTATTTGAATACTTTCCGTGAAGGACTTTTTTGTTTAAAAGACCTTTGTAAATAAGCTGGGATGCTTAAAAACGGAAGGTATTATAAATTAATCATAGAAAACAAAATTATGACTACACAAAATAGTGTTATAGAAGAAATGTTTGCAAATGGTACTCATTATGGATATTCAAAGAGTCGTCGCCATCCATCTACAACTCCTTATATTTTCGCAACAAAAAATGGAGTAGATATTATAAATATTGAAAAAACTAACGAACTTTTTGATAAAGCAATCGAAAAAGTGACCGCACTCGCCCAAGCTGGTAAAACAATACTTTTCGTTGGAACAAAAGCAGAAGCTCGTCAGCAAATTATAGAGACTGCCCTTTCTCTCAATATGCCTTATGTTTCTGAACGTTGGGTTGGAGGAGCTCTTACAAATTTCCCTGAAATTAAAAAACGTATCACTAAGCTTCTTGACCTCCGTGACCAAAAAGAAAAAGGGGGCTTGGATAAATATACTAAAAAAGAAAGGCTCCTAATTGACAGAGAAATGGATGACATGACAAAAAATTTCCAAGGTCTTACTGGTATTACTCGCACTCCTGATGCAATGTTTGTTGTCGATCCTAAAAAAGAACATATAGCTGTGACTGAAGCTCATAAGATGAACCTTCCTGTTATTTCTCTTATGAATACAGACTGTAATATCAAGCACTCCGAATTCCCTATTATTGCCAATGATGCCTCTGTATCTAGTATTAGCTTCTTCTTAACTCAAATCAAAAATGCTTACAATAAAGGTGTAGCAGGAGGAGACAAGAAGTAATAAAAAATTATTTGTTAAGGTCATATGACCAATCCATAATAAATTATGTCTATAAAAATAACTGCAGAATTAGTAAAAGAATTAAGAGATAGTACAGGAGTCTCTGTCATGCAATGTAAAAATGCCCTAGAAGAAGCAGAGGGAGATATGGAAAAAGCTCTTATAATTCTTAAAAAGAAATCAAGTAGTATCGCAATGAAAAAGTCTGACCGTACTGCCCACGATGGAATCATTGTGGTAGTTGAAGATACAGGGAAAGCCTTACTTCTTACTCTTCATTCTGAAACTGACTTCGTAGCTAGAAATGCAGACTTTATTGCACTTGCAAATGAACTCGCACAATTAGCGTGGAGTGAAGGAGTAGAAACTATGCAAATAAAATCTTTAGATATGATTAATCCTGTGGTTCAAAAAGTAGGAGAAAAGATTGAGCTTGGAAAAGTGGAATTAGTGGAAGGGACTACAATAGGTAGCTATGTTCACGGAACTAAGAGAGCTGTCATAGTGACTCTAACAGGAGGAACAACAGAATTGGCAAAAGATATAGCTATGCATATAGCAGCAATGAAGCCTGCATTTATAAAAACAGATGATATAACAGAAGAAGATAAGGCTAAAGTTATAGAAGTATTTGAAAAAGAAGTAGCAGAATCAGATAAACCTGAAGATATAAAGAAGAAAATGCTAGATGGTAAGATTTCTACTTACTTCAAAGAACAAACTCTTATGGAGCAAGCATTTATAAAAAATCCTGAATTAACTGTTGGTAATCTACTCAAAGAGAAAGGTGCTACTTTCGTAAGTTTCATTCATGAAGTTATTGGTTAAATAATTATGACTTTAATTATTATCATTTTTTTCATAGCGATAATCTTGGCATTTGGAATGCTAATAGTTCGTGATTGGAAATTAAGAACAAAGAGAATTATCATAATTGACGAACAAGATAAATTTACTCCAAATTTATCTTTTAGATATTTTGAAAAAATATTTTTATTTTTAACAAAACATATTATCCAATGGATAGTCCTTTCTAGTGTGAAAGTGTGGTTCCTCATTGTTGCAAAAACTAAAGTTCTATTCCAAAACAAATTGCCAAAAATAAATAAATTATTCAAGAAAAAAGAAGGCATATTTGATTCTAGAAAAATTTCATTTATACAAAGAGCTGTAATTGAGTCTAAAATAAAGATTAAAAAAGTAAAGGAAAAAATTCAAAAAGAACATGAAGACAAGTTAGAATCATCAACAGATGTTGAAACTAATAAGGAAATAAGTGAAGTTGATAAAATCCTATAATATGCTAGTATAGCTTAGTAAGAAAGTAGTTTCGTTAGGTTGGATGTTAAATTTTGCATATTTTAAATATGCCGGCATAGCTCAGTTGGTAGAGCGCCACTTTTGTAAAGTGGATGTCCGGGGTTCGAATCCTCGTGCCGGCTCAATAAAAAAGATGTCTAAATGACATCTTTTTTGCCGGCACGAGGATTCGAAAGGCGCAGGCTGACGAGCCGAGCCGGGGTCGCGAACTTTTTCAGTAGAAAAAGATTTGTGACCGAAACTCGTTTGCCGGCTCCAACTTCTTTTATCTATACTTATAAACATAAGAATGTCCTATTTCTATATTACATTCATATATCTTCTCAAAATTTTCATCAAGATCATTTTTAATTCTACTTGGTATATACATGTCATAGTTTGAAAAATAAACATAAACATTACTATATGGGTACATTACATCTATTGTTGTTTTAAGATTTTTTAAACTCCAAACTTTTGGATAAATAATCGTGTCTCTCTGTGTATAGTAATGAACGATTGAATCCTGATTTGTTATTATTAATGAATCAACACCAGTTTCTGTAGCAAGAAAATTATTTCCTGACGAAAAACATATATTAACTGTATTTAATGACTCTTTTACATTAGCTTTATATAAAAGATAAGATGAATACAGCAAAGTTAAACATATCATTATAAAAAATATATTCTTATATTTTTTTAATTGATAAACAAAGAATGCAGAAATTAGACAGATGGCTGGAATTATTGGTGTTATAAATCTTTCTTCTTTGTGTGGCATAGCCATAACTATCGAAGAGAAAAAAAGACTCCACAGTAGCAACAAATAAATATCTCTTCTTAAAAACTCTTTCTTGTAAAAGATATAAATAATTGAAAACAAAAATAACCATCCAATAATTGAAAATATTAACCATGAATTATCAATGAAAAAGCTCCAGGATTGCACTCCTCCCCAATAAGCAGCTGCCTTAAAACCGTGTATAAAGCCCCCAATCGGATTTTGGTAAAAGACACAACCATAAATAAACCAAGGAATTAGAACAACGAAAAATGATAAAATAGCTCTCCAAAGATATTTATCAAGCATAAATTTCAAAGATTTGTCTCTTATCAAGAAGTATAGAAGAAACACGGGAGTAATCCATAGAGTTGTATATCTAGTCATTAAAGATAATGCTAAAAATATACCAAAAAATACCTTATGTTTATTATCATTTTTTTCGTAACCTTTCCAGAAACTAATAAAAGTCAGAAGTAAAAAAAAGACAACCAATGAATCAGTCCATATTTTTTCACTACTCAATATATTTATCGGTACTAGAGAAAAAAGAGTAGCACCATAAAATCCAATTTTCTTATTAAACATGTTCTTGCCTAAAATGTAAACTAGGAAAACACTAAGTGTTGCAAAAAATGGAATCAAAAATGGAATCAAAAAAATTAGATTTAAAGAATAAAAAATAGATAATAGATATGGCAACAAAGGAGCTCTAAATCCAATATTGGGCCACTCATATACAGGTTCAGGAATTGATATAAAGTCATTCCAGCCACTTTTTTCAAGTGAGTAGAAGAAAGGATTATGACTTAAATCACTACCTAAATTCATATAAACAGTTTCATCCCACCCTCTAAGAGGAGAATAAGTTAGAAAAGTTATTCTAATTAAAAAAGAAAAAACTAACAATAAGATAATGTATTTATCTATTTTATCAAGACTAAGCCAGTATTCCTTTATTTTTTTTATTATTTGCAAAATGTCCAAATTTTATTACCAATAAAATTTATAACTAAAGACATACCTATGGCTAGGATCTGAGAATATATATAATATAATCCAAATACTTCCGTTAGTAAAATTAAAAAAAATATATTGACAGAAAGAGCAAAAAGACTTACTGAAAAGAATTTTATGTATTTTTGAAATATTTTATAGCCTATTTTCTCATTAAAGGTCCATATTTTATTTAGAATGAAATTAACAGTAACTGCAACAACAAAAGAAAGGAGGGCTGAATATAAATAATAAACATTATAATATTCAGTAAATGAGTATAAGATGATTATATTTACAAAAGTTCCGACTAACCCTACTAATATGAATTTTAAAAATTCTCCAATGACCTCTTTTTTATAAGGAAGGTATTTGATTAAATTTTCTAAATAATAAATTATCTCTCTGGTTCCAGCCTTGCTCTTCCCTACTGTCCTATTTATAAAAACAATCGGTATTTCTACTATTTGTTTGTATTCTAATTTAATCAATAATTCAAGTAAAATTTTAAAACCTTTTGGATTTATTTCTTTGTTTAATAAAAGGTCTTTTTTAAACATAAAAAATCCAGACATGGGATCTTTGACACTAGTATAAACTCGAGCAAATAAAGTTGCGCCTAGTGATAATAATTTTCTATAAATATTCCAACCCTCTATTTTACCTCCTTTTATATACCTACTCCCAACCACAAAATCTGCACCCTTTATTATCTCTTGATACATTTCATTGACCTTTTCGGGAGAATGGCTTAAATCGGCATCCATAACCCCTAATATATCCCCTTTTGCAAGGTTAAACCCTGCTACAACAGCCGAAGAAAGTCCCAACTTTCCTTCTCTGTGAATTACCCTAAGAAAAACATATTTCATTTTTAAATCATCTAAAATAATACCCGTACCATCTGGGGAATTATCATCAACAACTATTATTTCTCCATCAATTTTATTTAGATTAAACTCCTCCTCTAATTTAAGAATGAGGATTCTAATGTTTTCTTTTTCGTTATATGTTGGGATTATTAAGCTAAGTTTCATATATAAACAAATCATATTTCTAATATCAAAGAATATGATCTTTGGTTTTTTATTATTTACACCTTAAGACTTCAATTAATTCTTGACTTCTGGTGCATTAGTTGTTGTCTTAGATTCTACGGTGGTAGCTGTATCTGAAACAACTGGAGTTGTTATATTTTTAGATGTCGGAGAAACCGTAGGAACTATATTAGTAGAAGTAGGTTTTGAACTTTTTTGTTTTGCCTTTAAATCTATCGCTTTTTGTTTTAATTTTTCTATATTATCAAAAATTTCTGACAATACTTCTATCGATTGAAATCCTTCATATTTCTTTTCTCCTATGACTATCGTTGGAGTTGACTTAACATCAAACATTGAAACTAATGTTTTAACTGCTGGAGTATTGCTATCTGTGTCTAACCAATAGATTCTAACTGCTGGGTATTTATTGTGTATTTCATCTAACACAATAGACTGTTCTTTACAATCAGAACATGTTAAATTGTGAAATGATAAAATTGTAGTAATCTCTTCTCCGCAACGTTCTGCAATTTGTCTATGTAGTAAATAATCTTTAATTTGAAAAAGTGAATATTGATTTTTTATTAACAAGACTCTCTCATCGTCATAACCCAGCTGACTTTCCATAAATTTAACACGTCTAGCCATTTCAGAAAGCTCTTCGGTTAAACTTGCTTCGAATTCTTCACTGGACTGAACATGCTTGCACGAAGATGAACCTAGAAGTATAAAACGTGTTTCAGTAGATAAAATATCAGTAGAAATCTTGTCCTGAATAACCCTCACTTGGTCAATCTTTTTTTGAGCCAACTGATTGCTCAAATAAAAAGCTCCAATAAAGAAGATGATGGTTATCGCAAAAGAAATTAAGTATCTTTTCCAGAACATAAAATTAACGCCACGCAGGCCTATTAGAAATAAGAGCATTCCAAATATTTTTTATGACCCAAAATGGCACAATTAAACTATATAAAATAAAGAAATAAAATATATGTCCAAAATTTTTCTCACGAACATTTGAAATTTTACGACCAAATATAATAGTAATAGCAAAAAATATTATGGTAAGAATCGATAGAAAGACAATAGCTTTAGTATTAAAGTAAAATAAATTAAAAGAAATATGACCAAATAAAGCTCTAACACCAAGGAGCTTTAATACCAGGAATTTATCATATAAAAATAAAAAAATATTATACCAACTTATTCCAAACACAATTACAATAATAAAATATGACATCAAGCTCATAGGCAAGGTGAAAATTCCAAAATTACCAAATTTCTTATTAAAAATTGCCGATTTGTAATCTTTTGTATTTTTTAGAAAACCATACCCCCAACGTAATCGTTGTGTAAATAAATTACGAATTGTTTTAGGTCCTGTAGTGAAAGCTATAGAATCATGAGAATGTTCAACCTTATACCCATTTACTTGCATCCTGTATGTAAGTTCTAAATCTTCAAGCCCGTGTCCATCCTTCCATCCTCCTACTTTACGTAAGGTATCTATTTTAAAGACAGAAAAGGCTCCTGGTACAACCAGAGGGCCTCCTAAAAGCGCAAGTACTTTTTTTGAAAAGGAAAACATTTGATATTCAACACTTTGAGCTTTTTGAGCCATTGTCTTAGGAGATTTTATCAGGATAGAACCACCAACAGCTGAAATGTCTTTGTCTTTTGTAAAATAAGAAATAATTTTTAATAAGGCATCTTCATTTATTGTTGTATCTGCATCAAACGAAGCAACAAATTCTGTTTTGACTTCTGGAAGAGAATAATTGAGAGCAGAAAATTTTCCACCATTTTCTTTTTTAAAAATAGAGATCTGTGGATCATTTGAAAATTTAGATAATTCTTTCCAGGTGTTATCTTTAGATCCATCATCAATCATATGAATGAAAATTTTATTTGCAGGATATGTCAAATTTTTAATTGAATTAATCGTCTTTGAAATAGTTTTTTCTTCATTCCAACATGGAACCAAAAAAGTTACAGGGGGCAACTCGTTTTCGTTAATAATATTATTTAAATTATACTTTTGTAACAGTTCTTTTTTCTCGAAAAAGGATAGCAAAAAGAGGACCTGTACATAGACAGAAGCGAAAATCGTAGTATAAAGAAGAATATCGGTTATAAGCATTATATTTAGTATTATATCATATTTATTAACAATTTCAAGAGATTTTTGGGTAATAACTTTATCTAATTAAATGATGTCCTATAACAGATATTGGATGCTTAATCTTTATAATTAGGTATCAAATATTTAACTTTCAAAATTAACTATAGGGTGATATAATAATCAAATGGAAAACGAAAAAAAACAAAGTATTAATACACCTACAGCTATTATAGTTGCAGGAGTGCTCATTATGATAGCAATTTTAGTAACTAATAGTAGTGGAGTAGGAAATAAGATAGAAAAAGAAAAAACTTTATCAGAACAAGTTGGAGTTAAAAAAGAAGCTATGGATTCTTGTATGAAAGATACTAATCTGGAAGATTTATATAGTTCAACCGCAACTAGTGCAGATATTGTAATGAAAGATATACCTGCCCTACAAAGAGGAACTCCATATATTGTACTTGTGGGCAAAGATGGAACAAAAATGGAACTGCTAGGCAATATTCCATATGATGATTATAATATTCCTGACGTTACAGAAAAACAAAAAGGAGTTAAAACAACCATAGATAACATGTTAGCCGGTACAGCTATTTCAAATTATAAAGGGGAAATTCCATTACCAAATGAAAAAGATCATATTATTGGTAATTTAGATGCCTTAGTTACTATTATAGAGTATTCAGATCTTGAATGCCCTTATTGTAAAGCATTTAGTGTGACCGCAAAAAAGATAGTAGCGGAATCAAATGGTAAGGTTGCTTGGATTTATCGTCACTGGCCAGTTCATGTAAATACAAGCAAGGGTCAATATGCTCTTCAAAAAGCAGCCGCATCTGAATGTGTGGCTAAACTAAAAGATAATAATGCTTTCTGGAAATATATTGATTTAGTCTTTGGGCTTATGAAAACAGCCGATGATGTAGAACCAACAGATAATTTATAAGACAATTAGAAATTTAATACAAATAGCACCGCCAACTTGTTGGCGGTGCTATTTGTATTTTAATTAATCAAAGTAATTCTTTAATCTTGCGATTTTTTCATTATTACGAAGCTTTTCATGAACCTTAGCTTCGATCTGACGAATACGTTCACGAGTAACACCGAACTCTTGTCCTACCTCTTCAAGCGTATGCTGTACACCGTCCATAAGCCCATAGCGAAGCTCTAGAATCTTCCTCTCCTTTGGACTCAAAGTCTCAAGTACTTCTCTTATCTGGTCAGAAAGAATTCTGCGTGAAGAATCTTGGTCTGGTCGAAGAATCTTGTCATCTGGTATAAATTCACCTCGTGTGGACTTCTCATCATCGTCCCCTATTGGTTGCTCAAGTGATACAGTCTCTTGGTTGATCTGTTCTATTATATGAATCTTCTCAACTTCCAAATTCATCTCTGTGGCTATCTCCTCTACGAGAGGTTCACGACCTAAATCTTGAGACAAACGTCTGACTACCTGCTTGTATTTAGAAATTGTCTCTACCATGTGAACAGGAATACGAATAGTACGAGACTGGTCGGCTAGGGCACGAGTAATAGACTGACGAATCCACCATGTAGCATAAGTTGAGAATTTATAACCCTTTGTCCAGTCAAATTTCTCAACAGCTTTGAACAAACCTAGATTCCCTTCTTGAATAAGATCAAGTAAAGTAAGATCTGAACTTCGTCCTACATACTTTTTAGCAATGGAAACAACAAGGCGAAGATTTGCACGAGCAAGTAAATTCTTGGCTTCTATATCTCCTTTCTCAATTCTTTTCGCTAGCTCCCTTTCTTCACCAGCAGCAATCAGTGGATACTGACCTATCTCTTTTAAATACATTTGGATCGAATCATAAGTCTTAGCATCTTTACTATATTTCAAAGCAAGTTTCTCCATGTCGCCACTTGTATCAAGCAAATTACCCCCCTCAAGTACATCAATCCCAGCAACAGCAAAACGATCATATAAATCATCTAAAAATAAAATGTTTGTTTCTATATCTGGAAATTCTTTGATAATCTCATCATAAGTCACAAATCCTCTCTTCTTTCCCTTTTCTATCATTAGAACGGCCCTGGTTTCTTCGTCCTTCTGCCTCTTCTCTAGCGCCTCTTTTTTAGAAAAACTTTTAGGTGATATTTTTTTAGGGACAGTTTTCTTTACCACTTTCTTTACTGGCTTTTTTACAACTTTTTTCTTTGTAACTGTTTTTTTGTTTTTTTGTTTCGTTTTTTTTACAACTTTCTTTTTATTAGAAATTTTTTTATGTGCAACTTTTTTAACCAATTTTTTGACTGGCTTTTTAATAACCTTTTTCTTAGTAACTACCTTTTTTGTTTTTTGTTTTGTCTTTTTTACCATAAAATTATTGTGATCTATGATTTTTTATTTTTGCTATACGTTCGACTGTTTGTTGATAATCTATAAGTATGGGACCGGGGTCAAAATCTTCACCTTTATCCTTTTGTTCATTTATTTGATTTTGTAAAAATATTTTACGTTCATTTAGGATTTCCTCTTCTAAATTAAGCATTATCTCTCTAATATCGCGAGATATGTCTTTTATCCTGTTACCATACCACATTTCTGCTTCAGATGCGAGAATATCTTTATATGGCTCATGGGTATCTCTTATCTGTAGGAATAAATCTTTACCAATTTTTTCTTCTAGTGATTTATATATATCCTCTACTACTATACCTAAGTCATTCTGTGCTTGCCAGAAAATTATACCAAAAAGTCTTTTTTCTAAATTATCTCTTCTTGATAATTCTTCTTTTTTTATGAGAATATCTTTATCTTTACTTGTATTGTTCTCTACCTTATGGTTCCTTTCATAAACTATGAAGTCCTCAATAATTGCGCTTGAGGGTATACCTGTTTTAGAATTAATTATAGAAACATAAGAAGATCTATCTATTGAACTTTTAATTACGACTAAAAATGGAAAAATAATATCCCTCACGAGCTTACCTCTTTGCCTTATGTCGTTTGTATTTTTACAGATTCTATCTACGTGAAAAGTTATAATATCTGTGGAATTTTTAATAATTTCTTTCCATTCATCGGGATTCTCTTTTATAATATCTGCTGGATCTTTCCCCTCTGGTAATTTAGCTATTTTTACTTGCATATCAAGTGATAAAGCTATGATAGCTGAACGGCTAGCAGCCCTTATACCGGCAGAGTCCCCGTCGTAAGCAAATATAATGTTCGAAGAAAGTCTGCGTATCAAACCTAAGTTATTTATCTTATCTTCATTATCTACAACGTCATCAGTAAAGGCAGTACCTGAAACAGCTACTGTATTTAGAAAATCTGCTTGATGAGAAAGAATCAAGTCCATCTGTCCTTCAACTACAATACTATAGCCTCTCTTCCTAATAGCTAATTTGGCTTTATCTATACCAAATAGTACATTGGATTTATTGAAAAGTGGGGTGTCGGGACTATTTAAATATTTAGCTTCTGTTGCATCATCCTTGCCAAAGATACGCCCCGAGAAAGCTATGACTCTACCACTTGAATCACTTATAGGGAAAATTATTCTAGAGCGGAAACGATCATATGTACCCTTCTCAGATTTTTTTACCAAGCCAACAATTTCCAAATCTTGTATTTTATAACCTTTTGTAGTTAGATAGTCAGACAGCGACCTCCACTCATCTTTCGCAAAACCAACACGAAAATTCTTAATAGTTGCATCTGTTAAACCTCTACTCAAAAGATATGCGCGTGCCTTTGGCTCTTTATCAAAATTACTTTCGAAAAACTTGGTGGCTTCATCCATTATTTCATAATAAAGTTCTTTCTTTTCCTTATCTTTACCGTCAGAATCTTTAGACCTTGTCTCAAGAGTTACTCCTGCTTTTTCAGCAAGTAATTTCAGTGCTCCCATAAAATCTGTTCCTTCGAATTTTTGAATGAAAGAGAATATGTCCCCCTTCTCTCCACAACCAAAACAGTAGTAAGTCCCCCGATCTAGAGATATGAAAAAGGATGGCGTCTTCTCGTTGTGAAATGGACACTTCGCTTTGAAATTCTTCCCCGACTGCTCCACTTGCATGTACGAAGAAATAACATCAACAATGGAAAGCCTTTCTTTGATTTTCTCAACATTATTATTTGTACTCATTGTTTTGATTAATTACCTAATTTTACTTTCCAGACATAAGTCGGACTTATGTCAAAAAACTAATACACTTCCTGTTGATAACACTGCTCACAATACACTATCTCAAGCCTCTCTGGTGCATATGAAGTTTCAAATTCGTTATTACAGCCTTCCTTCATACAGGAACGACGCCAGAGCTTACGAGGTAATCGCAAATTAAATCTCTTTTTATATCTACATTCTGGACAATTTCTTGGAATAGGAATCTCTTCTCGACGATAAAAAGTCAATTCATCTGGTACAATATTATAATTTTTTGTACAAGAAATACATTTTAATATCTCTTTTGAAATAGAGTTATCTACATCTTTTATACTATCTGGAATATCTTCTGGTTGAATTGTTTCTTTACCAAAAATACCTGGTATCTTATCTTCCCAAAGCCAACCACGAGATAAAATCTCTTCCTTAGTTTCTGGCATATAATAATTACCTTGCGTTTCATTATAACAAACTGGGGAAATGGATGGTGGAAAAAATTCTCCATATTCACCTATTTTTTTCATATGTTCTATTATCTTTTCTTTTAACTCTAAATATTCTTCTTTTGAGTATTTCTTATTTAAAATCATATATTCTCCTTTCTTGATCGAAATACAACCAAAAAGATTTTGACTATTTTGGCAAGAATCACAATATATTAAGTGAGAATCATCATAGCAAAGATGACAAAACTGACAATTATAGATCTTGGTACACCCATGATCTTCATAAGCTAATTCTGTATTCCATCCAATATGATATAAATCCATTGAATTTTTTAAGACTAAAACTGCATATGCATTTTTCACATCTTCAATAACTTCAGAATCAAAACAATTAATTGCATTTTTACTGTTAAACAACATATTGCCAATGGAATTTACATTACGTTCACTTATAACATAACGATGGATAGAATTAAAGACCATAAAATCAAGAAATTCTTTATATAATTTTTCACGATTTAGATATGAATTTAAATTATATTCAGATATTTTTTCTAAATATGCTTCACGAGAATATTGTTGATTTTTAAAAACAAAACTTTTATTCCTTAAATTTGAAGACATGAAACAATCATTACAATTATGACAATCGTAACAATAATAGCAATCAACACAATTCTCTAAAAGAATTCCATATTGACAATGATATACCTTGCGTGAATCTATACACTCATATAGTCTTTCTCCTCCTTCATAAATATAACTACAATCCATACAATTTCTTGATTTCATTATCCATGTTGAATATGAAATATCTTCACTATCAGTACAAGTAAAAGTAAGATAAACATTCTTGTTGTCTCGACAATGATTGGTATATTCTGAATTAATTGTATTTTTACTCAAAACAGCCATTCTTGGAACTATTTTTTGTAACTCCTTATACTGTTCAAAAAAGGGTCGAGAAAAATCAAAATCCTTACCATAAGATGATGGATCCCAACCATCTCCCCACCAACATTTCAAACAATAAACTTTTAAATCTTTATTTGGTGAATAAATTGTAACTGTACTCTTGCCACACAAATTACAATCTCTTCTATAAAGAGTTCTTTCATTTCTCCATGCATACCGTCTTTGCTGTCTACAATCAGGACACCATGTTGGAGGAGGGACTTTTATTTTCTCGTAAAACAAAAAATCATCCGACTCTATAGTGAAGTCTTTTTTGCAATTCTGGCAATTTTTTGTTTCGCTTTGCATAATTTTAAGGACTTGCGCCCGGCCAGTCCTAAGCCACGCTTAGGGCTGGCATTATTTACTAAGCAACACTTTCTTCTTCGTTTACTTCCTCTTTTTCATTTTTACTTACACGTTTTACACCAAAGCCTGTACCAGCTGGGATAAGATTACCAATGATAACATTCTCTTTAAGTCCACGTAGATTATCAACTCCTCCACGAATAGCATTGTTGATGAGGACTCTGTTTGTGTTTTGGAATGAAGCAGCTGAGAGCCAACTCTTGGTAGTAAGAGAAACTTCAGTAATACCAAGAACGATAGTTCCTGCAGTAGCAGGAGTACCTCCACCCTCTTCCTGTAAACGATTGTTCTCTTCTATAAGTTCAATAGTTTCAACTATTTCTCCTGGCGAGAAGGTAGTATCGCCTGCATCTTTAATCTTTTTACGTGAGAACATTTGACGAATAATTATCTCAATATGCTTTCTGGAAATAGAAGCACTCTGTAAATCATAAACTTTGTTTATCTCATCTACGATGTACTCTTCAGCAACTTCCTTGCCTCCATACTTCACTATTTCATTGATATCGGCAGATCCATCAGTAAGAAGATCACCTTTTTTGATATGAGCGCCTGCTTTAACTAATGGCTGACGACGGAAAGCAACTGTGTACTCCATCTCATTTTTCTTACCATCAGTTTTAGTATCTGAGAGAACTTTAATAGTCTTCTCTTTCCCATTGTCGGTAATTTCAAGAACTTCACCGTCTGTCTGAGAAATTATTGCAGGATTCTTTGGAATACGTCTTTCAAAAATTTCTTCAACACGAGGAAGACCTGTCGTAATATCGACAGTAGCAACTCCTCCAGCATGGAAAGTACGAAGAGTAAGCTGTGTTCCAGGCTCACCGATAGCTTGAGCGGCGATAATACCAACTGCTTGTCCAAGTTCTACCATGATGTTACGCCCTAGATCTAGACCATAACAAATGCGACAGATGCCGTGAGTAGTCTCACAAGAAAGAGGGGTACGAACTAAAGCTTCTTTGACTCCAACCTTTTCTAGAAGTCTTGCATCTTCTTTCATTATGAGTGTGCCTTTCTTAAATAGGACAACACCATCAGCCCCTTTTATGTCGGCTAGCAAAACACGTCCATGTATGTATTTAGCAAAATCATTACCAATTGCTACAATTTTCTTTCCATTCTTCGTACCACAGTCTTCTTCTGTCACTACCACATCCTGAGCGACATCTACTAGACGGCGTGTAAGGTACCCTGCCTTAGCAGTATTTAGAGCTGTGTCGGCGGCACCCTTACGAGAACCGTGAGTTGTAATGAAGTATTCAAGTGGTGATAGACCTTCTATGTATGATGGAATAATTGGGAAGTCGAGAGTGGCTCCTGAAGTATTTACAATGAGTCCCTTCATACCACACATCTGTACCATGGAACCCATACTTCCGCGAGCTCCTGAAGTAATAAGATCGTAAGTGGAACCGTTCGGATCGAGAGTTGCTGGAATTAACTTTTCTATTTCTTTCTTGGCATGCTCCCATATTTCAATAACCTTTTGATATTGTTCATCTTCTGAGAGGAGACCTTCTGCGAATTGTTCACGAACTACTTCTTCTTCTTTTCTAAATTTCTTCACAATTTCTTTTTTACCAACTGGTACTGTCACACTATCAATACCCCAAGTAACACCTGAGTAAGTTGCATAGTGATATCCAAAGTCTTTAATTTTATCTAAGACTTTTGGAGTAGCATCTATACCATAGTGAACAATGAGTTCATCGACAAGTAGAGACATTCTCTTAATAGTTATTTCTTCATTTAAATAAGGGAAATCATTTGGGAAAATACTGTTGAAGAACAATCTTCCAACTGTTGTTTCGAAAACTTTATTTTCATATTTATCGTATCTTGCTGTTTCTGTACCTAAGACTTTAATCTTGGCACGGAAAGTAATAATACCAAGATCGAAAGCTGTGATAGCTTGGTTGGGACTTGCAAAGTACATTCCCTCACCCTTTTCACCATCAACTGTTTTCGTCATCCAGTAACAACCAAGAACAATATCCATTTTCGGTAAAATAATAGGAGAACCATCTTGAGGCTTGAGCAAGTTCTTGTTAGAAGCCATATATTCACGTGCTTCCATTTGAGCCATATCGGAAAGAGGTACGTAGACAGCCATCTGGTCTCCATCGAAGTCGGCGTTGAATCCGGCACAGACTAGAGGGTGCACTTGGATAGCGTGACCTTCGATAAGAATAGGATTGAAAGCTTGAATACCTAGTCTGTGAAGCGTAGGCGCACGGTTTAGAAGTACGTACTTACCACGAATTACTTCTTCAAGTATTGCCCAAACTTCGGGAATACTTTCTTCTATTAAGCGATTGGCTCCACGAATGTTGAAAGCAAGCTCTGTCTCAAGAATTTTAGAAATTACAAATGGTTTGAAAAGTTCAAGAGCCATGTGCTTAGGAAGTCCACACTGGTTGAGCTTGAGTCCAGGACCCACAACGATAACAGAACGCCCAGAGTAATCTACGCGCTTACCGAGCAAATTCTGACGGAAGAGACCTTGCTTGGACTTCAAGTTATCGGACAAAGATTTAAGTGCACGCTTCTGTGAAGCAGAGACAGCCTGAGAATCATTTTGCTTGGCAATAGAATTATCGATAAGGGCATCTACTGCTTCTTGTAGAATTCTTTTTTCATTTCGGAGGATTACATCTGGAGCACCAATTTCTTTTAATTTCTTTAGACGATTATTTCTGTTGATAACACGGCGATAAAGATCATTTAAGTCTGAAGTTGCATGACGTCCACCATCTAGAGCCACCATAGGGCGTAAAGCTGGAGGTATAACTGGGATAACTGTCAGGAACATCCACTCGGGACGGATACCAGAGTGAAGCATTGAACGGATAAGGGACATTCTTTTCTCAAGCTTTTCTTTGTCTATACTTGAAGCTTTTGGAAGCATCGCTAAGGTCTCGGTCTTTAATTTTTCTAAATCTAAATTCTTGAAAATAGTAAAGATAGCTTCAGCTCCAATACTTGCTTCAAAACAACTTCCGTATTTGAGTCCAAAGTGATGATAAGCTATTTCATTCAAAACTTTACCTGGAACTATCTCGGCTATCTCACGCTTTGTACTTAAGAGAAGCTCCTTTAGCTTTTCCTTTTCTTCTTCATTGTTGGCACTTTTAATCTTGGACTTGAATTCACTCTCTAAATTCTTTGAGATAGTTTCTTTCTCTTCTGCTGAAACTTTGATAACAATATATCCAGCAAAATAAATAACTTTCTCAAGATCTGAGACTGTAATGTTGAGCAAAGTAGACATACGTGAAGGCACACCACGTAGAAACCAGATATGTGAGACAGGACTTGCAAGCTCAATGTGACCCATACGGTCACGACGAACTATAGAGCGAGTAACTTCCACTCCACATTTTTCACAGATAATATCCTTATAACGAATTCTTCGATATTTACCACAGTAACATTCATAGTCTTTTTCTGGTCCGAATATTCTCTCGTCGAATAGTCCAGAGCGTTCGCTACGCCCTGTTCTGTAATTTATAGTTTCTGGTTTTGTAACTTCTCCATAAGACCACTCCTTTATACGTTCAGGAGAAGCAAGCTTGAGAGTTATTGAGTCGAAATTTGTTGTATCAATTATTTTCATATGTTTTATATATTATGATTAGTAATTATTCATTCGACTTTTTTAATTCGACATCAAGAGATAGTCCGCGTAGATAATTAAGTAGAACATTGAATGAGGCTGGAACATTTGGTTCACCGATTGGTAACCCTTTGATAATTGCGTCAAATGTCTGTGAGCGACCCATAATATCATCGGATTTAATTGTCAACATTTCACGAAGTGAGTAAGCAGCACCATGACCTTCAAGAGCCCAGACTTCCATTTCTCCGAAACGCTGACCTCCACCTTGAGCTTTACCACCGAGAGGCTGTTGAGTAATGAGAGAGTAAGGTCCGATAGAACGCATGTGAAGCTTGTCTTCCACCATGTGGTGAAGCTTAAGCATATACATGTATCCAATAGCAACATCTTGATCAAATGCATCACCTGTACGTCCGTCATATAAAGTTACTTTCCCAGACTCTGGCATTCCTGCTTTTACAAGTTCTCCTTTGATTTCATCTACAGTTGCTGAAGAAAACGGAGGAACGATAGCTTGATATCCAAGTGTATGAGCTGCATAACCAAGATGCATTTCCAAAACCTGTCCTAAGTTCATACGAGATGGAACTCCAAGAGGGGTCAAAATAACATCGACAGGTGTACCATCGGCCATGAATGGCATTTCTTCTTCGGGTAAGATAACTGAAATAACACCTTTGTTTCCGTGACGTCCTGAAAGCTTATCTCCAACTGAGATGTTTCTGATTTGTGCGATTTCAACAACGATTCTCTTTATAATTCCGGATTCAAGATTGTGTCCTTGATCACGGGAGAATATCTTAACACCAGTAACTCTACCTTTCTTGCCATGTTCAAGACGTAGTGATGTGTCCTTCACGTCGCGAGCTTTTTCAGTAAAGATAGAACGTAGGAGTCTCTCTTCTGGAGTAAGTTCTGTCTCCCCTTTTGGAGTAATCTTACCAACAAGAATATCGTTCTCAACAACTTCTGCTCCGACAACAATGATACCATCTTCATCTAAGTCTTTTAATTTATTTTCTCCAACATTTGGGATATCACGAGTTGTTATCTCAGGTCCAAGCTTTGTGTCACGAACATTACAAACGAATTCTGTAACATAAATACTTGTAAATTTACTTTCTTTGACTAATCTTTCTGAGAGAATAATAGCATCTTCGTAGTTTGCTCCACCCCATGACATAAAGGCAATAAGAGCATTCTGTCCAATAGCAATCTGGCCATGATCGGTGGTGCTTGTATCAGCAAGAACGTCTCCCTTCTTTATCTTGTCCCCCATAGAGACAGAAGGACGCTGATGGAATATTGAGAAATTGTTTGTACGAGAAAATGTAATAAGTGGGTATGTATGATCTTTACCTTTATCATCTTTGACTGTTATCTTCTTGGCATCTACATAAGAGATAACACCCGTTACTTCTGAAATTATTAAACGTCCAGAATCACGACTTGCCAACTCTTCTATGCCAGTGGCAACTAGAGGAACCTCAGGGATAATACAAGGAAGAGCCTGTTTCTGCATATTACTTCCCATGAGTGTACGGTGAGCATCATCGTGTTCGAGGAATGGAATCATACTCGTAGCAACGGAGAAAGCTTGATTCGTAGCTACGTCGATAAAATCGATTTCCATTTTAGAAATCATACCTGGCTTTGTCTTAAGACGAGCCTCTACTTTGTCTTCCAATATATTTCCTTTATCATCGTAGTCGATACCTGCATGAGCAATGTTGTACTTTTCTTCTTCGAGAGCATTTAGGTAAACAACTTCAGAAGTTATCTTGCCATTCTTGACTTTGACATATGGAGTTTCAATAATACCAAATTCATTTATCTTTGCATAAGTAGATAAGTGTAAGATGAGACCAATGTTTGGACCTTCTGGAGTGTGGATAGGACAGACACGCCCGTAGTGAGAAGTGTGCACATCACGAACTTCAAGACCTGCACGTTCACGAGTTAATCCCCCTGGACCTAAGGCTGAGAGAATGCGCAAGTGCTCGACTTCA
>LBPS01000007.1 GCA_000990325.1 Candidatus Nomurabacteria bacterium GW2011_GWE2_34_25 | reverse complement strand
TTGCGAATAATATCTTCAATGCTTTCAAAATATTTATAACTCTGCCACCATCCTTCAAGATATGCATCTGACCCAAGTTGTAAAATAGATGCATCAAAAATACAATTCATCTTTTCTTTTCCGGGTGTCGATATCAATTTGCGACGAATATAATCTAAATACCTCATAAATATTCCAAGATTATGTTTTCTATATAAAAAAGGGATATCCTTTTTAGATACAAAAGTAGCTTCTATATTAAAAACATCAAGATGATAATCCCTGAAAGTAAAGTTTGGTATTGGTGTACGATCCAGCAGAAAGGTCAGATCAAGTCCAAGTGGCACATTATTCTTCACAGAAAGAGCTCTTCCTAGTGCATACTGGAACATCTGATTGCCCATACCTCCTTGTAGTCGTGTGATTATCATTTAAATATTGTTTAACTTTATCAATTCCCCAATACCTTCCTCTAAGCTTATACTTGGCTCCCAACCTAGAAGCTCTTTGGCTTTTGATATGCTTGCTTGTAAGCTCTTCGGCTCGAGGCGAGGGGCGATGTGTTCGACTTCACCACCGACTAGCTCAGCAATCCTATTCACGGAGGCTTGATACCCAGTACCAATATTTATAACTTCACCCTTGCCTACTTTCTCCCCCTTCATAGCTAAAATATTGGCACGGGCGACGTCGGCCACATTCACATAGTCGCGAGTGTTTTCCCCAGTACCAACGATGATGAGTTTCTGCCCATTCTTTTTAAGATCTAAAAATCTGGCGATGACTAAAGGATACGAGCCGTCTACTGACTGACGAGGACCATAGACGTTGAAGTAGCGAAGGCAGACAGTCTCGAGCTCATATATCTCGCTATATAGCTTCATGTGCCCTTCGCCGATGTACTTGTGTAAGGCATATGGAGATATAGGGTGAGGAACCATGTCTTCAACTATAGGAAGCCTTTCCTGATCGCCATATACAGAACAAGAAGAGGCAAATACAACCCTCTTCACTTTGTTTAGCCTACAAGCCTCAAGCACGTTTAAAGTGCCATTTACATTGATATCGTTTGTCTCTACTGGATGCTCTATAGAGTACTGCACTTGGGGAATAGCGGCCTCGTGGAAGACATAAGTAGCCCCAGCAAAGATAGGAAGAAGGGCTTCTCCATCTCTGATATCCAGCTTGTGCATCGTAGCCTTTGGGTTGATATTCTCCTCCTTGCCTGCGGACATATCGTCAACTATATGCACTTCGTGCCCTTCCTCTACAAGTGCATCTACTATATGTGACCCTATGAACCCCGCTCCCCCTGTGACAATTATTTTATATTTGTTCATTATTTCGATCTAAAATATTAAATCCGCTTATTACTGTATCACAAAGGAAATCTTCTAATTGACTTTGATCGTCTTTGGTTTGAGCTTTATAAAGATAAGTATAATAAAGTTGTTTTTGCTGTTGATGAATAATAGCTGGAGCTAAATTTGCCCTTAAAAGCATGGCTGTCATAATTAATCGTCCAATACGACCATTGCCATCAGAAAATGGATGAATCTGCTCAAAACGACTATGCGCGCTTGCAGAAATACCTATAATATCTTTATTTATTTTCTCAAGATCTGAGACAATCAATTTGATTAAATCCGGCACTCGGACATAATTTGCAGTTGGTAAACTAACTCCTACAATTCTAACTCCATGGTTTCGATACAATCCTGCATCAGGCCTAATGCCATTCATAAGAATACTATGAAGTTTCAATATTAAATCTTCATTAATTTTTCCGTTCTTAGCAATATATTCAAATAAATAATTTAAGGCAGTTTGATGATTCTTCGCTTCTAATTGCTCAATTAATGTTTTGTTTTGTAAGGCGACATTATCAAAAATAACAGCTTTTGTATCTGCTTCTGTAAGAGTGCTTCCTTCTATGCTATTACTATGATAAGTTAATTTAAGAACAAACTCATCATAAATATCTTTATTTTTCAAAATCTCCCCTACCACGTTTTTGTATCTTGAAGATCTTTCTTTTATTATTTTCTTTTTTAACAAAAGCTTATCTTTAGATATTACTTTCTGACCAGTAACTTCTAAAAATAAATCTTCTATTAGATCTTCTGCTTTTTTACGAGGAACTGACTTACCTGTCCACCAATTGTTAAATGCCACAAAAGAAACACCAAATCTTGTTGCTAATTCCGTCTGAGTTAATCCGAGTCTTTTTTGAATAATCTTAAGCTTTTGCTGTAAATCCATACATAAACATATTACCAAACTTTATAAAGTTAGTCAAAATTAACGGAACTTTATAAAGTTATATTTTGTATTTGTCTAGTTTTCATAAGAATCTTTCTGGCGAGTTCTTTCTTAAATTTGAACTTATGCAATTTTTGCACATACTGAAAATTTCATTATAAAATATAGATATAATGATAAGACTATCTATTGTCAACTATTCTATATCTTATTGTCAACCTATTGTAAACTAGTTACTATTACACCTTTATGTAGAAAACAATAAACAATGGTGGCTGTCCCCCGTTTACCTTCCCTGTGGCAAGTTCTGGCTAGTCTTATAAACCCCGCTCCCCCTGCTTGTCCCGTACGAAATTTTATATGCATTCGATATAAATTTTCGTTCTGGGATGACAATTATTTTAGACATATATTATTTTGTTATTATATTTAGTTCTTTTTTATTAGCTTCAACAAAACCAGGAATATCTTTTTCTGCTTGTATAATAGCCTCATTATATAATTTCTGATCTCTTATCGCTTGAGCAAATTGAATAAGTAATTTATGTGAAGCTGAAACACTTGGGTCAAGATCAATGGCTTGTTTATATACTTGCTCTATATTCTTAAAATCACCAGACCATGCATATAATTGAGCCATACCCCAATATACCTCTGGATTATTGGGAGAAAGTTCTTTTGCTTGATTCAAGACTTCAAATAAATGCTGTATCAATATTGGATCATTTCTTTTATCACCAAGAAATATGGAAGTGCTATATAAATCAAATATTTTCTTATATAATCTAAAATCAGTGGTATTTTCCCTTGAGACAGATTCAAGATATTTTAATAGCGAATTTAAATCTTTCTCATAAATTGGTAGCATGGCTTTGTTATTTTTTATTTGAATAGGATTAAGTGCATAAGATTTATATACATCATGAGCAAGGCCACTGACATCCCAATCATTCCCCACAGATGACCCTTGCAATAAATTACTATAATCTGAACGTACTTCTATTTTTTTACTAAATACAGACCAAAATGCCTTAGACTTATCGGCCGGTAATATAGAAAAATATATCCAGAATATCACACATAAGACCAAAAGAGTGGTACCTATTAACATCTCATTAGTCTGACTAACGATTATTTTCTTTTGTTTACCATTTTGTTCTTCTTTATTTTTCTTCTCATCATCACTTTTATATCCAATATATCCAAATGCTAACCCTGCAAACATAAATAAATTCATTATGGATAGAGTAGAATCAAAAACAAATAAATTCTGGAAGATGTAAGCACATAATAAGCCATAAAAGATGCCTACTTGTACATTTGATATTTTATTATTTTTAAACAAAACAAAAATACCATAAAATATACTGAGTAGAAAAATACTGTAAAATATAATGGCTGGATAACCACCGGAAACACCAGTATCAAAATAAATATTGTGAGCCCTATCATTCCATGCCTCAACACTTAAATCCTTATTTAATATTTGAGGATTAAAGTTTTCCTGGAAAGCAATCATGTAGTTCTCTGGGCCATAACCAAGCCATGGATGCTTATTCATTGATTCTTGGGCTACATTCCAGAATAGGAAACGAGTCCCTGAAGCAACTTCAGTAAATTTCTGATGAATAGCAGTATCGGGATTCATAAATTTACTCCATCCAATCGAAAATATAAGTAATGATAAGAAAATTCCAATTATCCCTATAATTTTGAGAGCTTTATTATTTGAAAAAGAGAAATAAGACACAATCATTATTCCCACTCCTACAATAATTCCAATCATGGCCCCTCTTGCACTTCCGAGTAATTCCCCTCTTTGCAATAATCCAAATAAATTAATAAATAAGGGTGAAAATAAGATAAAAGCAAGAATTACTCCAGTAAATATTTTGATTTTTTTCTGTATTGAATTAGAAAATATTAAAAATAATCCAAAGAATAAACTAAATATGAGATAAGCTGCAGCTAATGAAGAGTTGCCTATGATACCTCCACCACCAGAATTTACAAACAAACCACCTTGTAAATGAAAACCTTCGTTCCCAAGCCATACAGTCAAAACAACAAGAGAAGATGATATTATAAACCATTTCAATATAGAGTAAATATATCTAATACCGTTATTTTTAACGATAGAAGCTACTATAATAGCTGTAGTTGTCGAATAATATAATGTTAATAATCCTGTCCCCCTCCCTAAGGATGACCAAAGAGCGAGATGTGGATTAACGGCAAATATACCTGCAATAGTCATCCAGATAACATACAAAAATAATGGTGCAAAAAATAACCATTGTTTCCTAGAAAGACGATAACTTTTGTCTATAAGAATAATATATAACCAATAGAAAAATAATATATTTGCAAATCCATAGAAAAAGAAAGTTTTAGAAGTTATGTGTGGATAAATCCTACTACCAAAATACATCAGTGGAGTAAGAAAAAATAATAATAATATTCCATAATTAAGTATGTCTTTCTTAATTGAACTCATAAGGTAAATTATATCTAAAAATACATAAAATGCCTAGTAATAAACAACAAAAAGCCACCCAATTGGGTGGCTTTTTGTGGTTCGCAGTTTTCCTTCTGTTTAAGTTTTCAAACTAAACTTAATTCATTAAAAGCTATTAACTTGTTATGAACTTGTAGCCAGTTTGATATGACTCTACTGGAGTCAAAGAATTTAATGTTGATCCAAGACCCAAGTTTGCGTCTGTGAATGTTTGCAATTGCTTTAGAGCAACACGGTATGAGTTACTTGCTGTTGTAGGTGTTGTAAGAACTGCTGTTATTGTGAAGTTCTTTGTTACCCCATCATCAAGACGGAAACCGTTTGTTTCAATAGTTGCATCTGAAGTTGCAAGAGTGAATGAAGCAGTTGCTGCTACATCAGAAACAGTAGGTGCAGTTGAATTTTGGAATACTACAGCAAATGCGTTTGAAGCTGTTGCTGCTGTTGCCAATTGTGCTGACTGACCCATATATAGAGTATCACCGAATGATGTTACAGATACTGGAATAGTATAAGTAACAGTTGTGATGTTTCCACTTGAATCTTCTGTGTTTCCATAAGTAACTGTTCCCATTGCTACATTTACTCCTTCTGAACGGAATGTCATAGCTTCACCAACAGATGAACCAGTTCTCTCTGTTGCATCAGTCAATGAATCTCCTTGACTATTCTCAACAACCATAGCTGCACGGTTTGTTGATGTCAAAGAAGCAAGAAGAGTATCTCCTTCATCAAAGTCAGTTGCAGTAACTCCTGTATTTTCAATATCATTCATGTCAGCAGATACTGTAAAGTTTACAGTAGCTCCTGCAGTGATAGTGTAATCAAGATTGTTGAATGTAACTACGGCTGTAGTATTTGAAGCACAAGTACTGACACAGTTTGCACCTAGAGACTCTGTGTATGTATTATCACCGAGTTTAAGTGTAACTGATCCTGCCATTGAATCAATACTATCATTGGCTGCAGTAAATGTTATTGGCAATTCATCCAACCAAACATTAGATGTTCCCTTTAGGGTTAATACTCCCTTCAAAAGAACAACTCCATCAGTATTAGCTGTTGTACTTGCCTTAACAACTTGAGCCTTAGGTGAAGATGAAGATGTAGTAATCTTCAATTCAGTGTCAGCTGCAGTTGCAAAACTTACGAAAGCAACAGAAACTCCTGAAATTGGAAGATCTCCTGCTAAAGCTTCAGTAGTTGTTACTCCTGATCCATCAACATATCTAACATTATCAATACCGATAGTCATAACTTCTGAATCAATATCTGCAGAATCAAGACTTGAAAGAGCATCTACTGTTACGTAAAACTTCTCTGTAACATCTGCTTTAACTACAGAACTTGAAACACTGATTGTCTTACTGTAATGACCTGTACTGTCTTTGTTGAAATCAGCTGCTAGGGCTGAACCAACCTTTGTTGAGCCCTGCCATAGTGTAACTGTACTAGCATAGTCAGTTAGTCTTGTTGAACCACTAGCATTAGTGATAACAAAACTTACCTTTACTGAATTGATACCAATATCACCATCTTTTGATGATTTCATATCAAAACCAAGTACTTTGATATCCTTTTGTCCTGCACCAACTTCTTCTCCACTATATTGTGAAAGTTGAGTTAATGTGGCTATTTCTCCAGCTGTTCCTACCAATGCTCCTGGAACTGCTGTACCTGGAGCTGTCATGCAGTTACTTGTCAATGTCATTCCATTTGGACAAAGTGTTACTGCTGTTGCAGCTCCTGGAGCTACTGAACAGTTACTTGCCAATGTCATTCCGTTTGGACAAAGTGAACCTGCTGCATTTGGATTGCCACTGTTGTAAGCACCCATAGCTACTGTCTTTGACTTGTTACCAAACAATCCATCAGCTTCTAGGCCGTTAGCTGCTTGCCAAGCTTTAACTTTCAATGCTGTCTGAGGACCAAAAGATCCATCAACATCAGCACCAACTAAAGTTTGAAGAGTCTTCACAGCTTCTCCTTTACTTCCTACTTTCAAAGTTGTTGTACCGAAATCAATAGCAAATGCTGATGTAGCTACGAAAGCCATAGCAAAAACGAATGTTCCGATCAAAAATTTGAAAGTCTTTGATTTATTTAACATAATTTTTAATTAATTGTATGCACTTTTAAATTGATTTCGACTTATCCTCGGACGTGACTAATAAAATAATAATACGACGAGGAAAAAACCAATATGTGTGCATATTTGATTATTCTCTACTTTTTAATAATAAAGAATAATCTTTTACTGAACTTCTAAACCTTGAAACTTTTCTCAAGACTTCTCTCTATCAAAAAAGTTGTGATGAAAGGAGAAACAAAATTTAGAATCGTAAACGAAATCCATAAACAATCTGCTTGCTTCATTTATAAAATATTCTTGCGAATAATTTACAAATATAGACAAGCATATCTGCCTTGTCGACAGGGCCGATACTACTAAACGAAATCTAATAAATAATCTTTATGAATTTTCTTGCAATATATTACCTCTCTATCAAAGTAATAATAAAAGCGAGAAAAAAAACAATGTAATTTTTCCTGCGTTAGATTACTTCTCTATCAAAGTAAATTTAGCAAGGAAAAACAAAAAGAAAAATACGAGAAAACGAATAGCAATTTGACCAGTGAAAACTGAATAAGTAGAAAGTTAAAAGTTATAAAGTTGAAAGAAAATTTCTAACAACAAAATACTAGAACTAACTACGGCTATATACTGTTTGGTATTAACAATAATATAGTATTAAATTTTCAATGATCGGATCTCAATATATAAGGTTGTAAACCATACATATAGAGATATTACATATTAGCATATAAAGCATATAAATGCCAACTACTAATACGCAATACCATTATATAATAGGGGTTTATAATATGCAAGAATAATTAGGTTCTAGTAGCTAGTTTTTAGTGAATAGCTGTGGATAAGTCAATAATTAGTTTCTAGTAGCTAGTGACTAGTTTCTAGTGTTATATTAATAATACGCCCTACCATATACATAAGTAGACGAACTTGGAATACAATTCTTACAACAAAATGCCTCGGCGTACGCCGAGGCATTTTTACTAGAAACTAGTCACTAATTACTAGAACCTAATTAGCAACTAATTGATACCTTGACCACCTCTTGGAACCAGTCTTTTTAATTTGTCCTTTAGCAAGAAGAGAATTTAATTCACGCTGAATTGTCTTTTCTGAGCAGTCGGTGAATGCAGTTGAAATGTCTTTTATAGAAACTCCAGCCTCTCCGGTAGACAAGTTCTTGTTTTCCTTAATGAGAGTAAGTATTTTATCTGTTCTTTCTTTTTTATCAGAGACCTGCCTCTTCGGCAGGCTAGCAGAAAGGTTTTGTCCGTAAGAAGAATTAGGCTTGTGATTTGTAAAAGACATAATATTAAAGTTTGTCCTTTTAATATTATTGTCCTTTACATTATTCTCTTGCCCTAGGCCTTGCCTAGGGGAGATTGCTGGAAGAGAAAACATTTCTTCATCAAGAGTGAAAGTGAAGTGCTTGTCTTTCTTCTCCAAGTTCTCTAGCTCCCCTATCAGAATCATAAATTCTTTCTTTAAAATGGCTGTATTCATCTCTGAAATAAAACCTATGGTATAAGCGATTTCTATAAAAGAAAGTACTTCATCTACATGTGCCAAAGATGCTCCGATATGTAAGTGCTTGTCTTGAGGAGAGAGTGTTGACAACTTATACATGTCCGATAGCAACCTTACTCCGAGTTCTCGAAGTTTTGCTTTCAGTGCATCGTCGGTGTCCATACAGTCTGTGACCATATAAAGAGCGGTAACTAACTTCTCTGTCTTTTTGTTTGCAAATTCGTAAATATGCTTACTATGCAAAGATTTAACGTCTAGGACATTCTCTTGTCCATATGAATTCAAACTTGTCTTTTGTGTGTCTTTTTGATTATTCATAATGTCTTTTTGACCACCTAGAGTGGATTTTTATGTCTTTAATGTGTCCATTATATACTCTATTTTTTTCTTGTAAAGAAAAAAATGAGTAATTACTAATTACCAATTACTGATTACAAATGAAAATACCAGCACAAAAGCTTTGCTTTTGTGCTGGTATTTTATGGATTCTAATTATTAATTAGTAATAGGTAATTAGTAATTATAAAAAAAGTTATCCACAGGGTGATTTTTTCAAATTAATATTTGAAAAAATCACCTGTTTGTCGTAATTATTTTTGATAATTTTATGCTATAATGAACTCATAAAATCATCACAATTAAACTAAACAATATGGCAAAAAAAGATAAAGAATACCAGGAAAAAGAAGAGGCAAAAAGAAACCGAAAATCGGGCAAGAATAACAGGAAAAAAGTAGAATTAAAAGAAGAGACGACAGACAGTATCTGGGGTATTATCTTTCTGGTTTTAGGACTTTTAATTTTATTATCAATATTTCGGTTAGCAGGAGTTGCAGGAGATTTTATTTATAAAATGTTGAGTTTAATTTTTGGATTTGGGTACTACTTACTACCTATTATTTTAGGAATCGTAGGAGTATCTTTCTTGAAAGAAGGAATGTTCGGTATTGCTCGATTACACTTGATAATGGGAGCGTCGGTACTACTCTCAACTCTCGGTATCATGGACCTCGCAACAAATGGAGTAGGTACTTCGACTGTACTTACTTATGGTGGACAACTAGGAAGATTGGTGGCTTTCATTATGAGTCCATTTGGAGTATATGGAGGGATTCTCCTTCTCGGAACCATACTCATCATCTCTCTAATAGTACTCGGAAACGAACGTCCAAATCTACTTGCCATCTGGCACAAAATTAAAAACATTTTCAATAAAGAAATTCCCCTACCATTTACTGAGACCGAAAGTATTGCCGAGATTGCTCTGCCAAATATTCAAAAAGAAAATGAGAAACCAATAGAACAGGAATTGGAATACAGCGAAGTTGCTATTAAAACAATCGAGGAAGAAAAACTTTCACCTAAAAAGAAATTCCACACTGACTATATCGCTCCCCCACTTTCACTCCTTGAGAAAGATAAAGGTAAGCCAAATATCGGGGACATGAAAGGTAATACAAACATCATCCAACGTACCCTCCTCAACTTTGGAATTCCTGTTGAGATGGATGAGGTAACTGTCGGACCGACCGTCACTCGCTATGCACTCAAGCCTGCACAAGGAGTCAAGCTCTCACGTATCGTAGGACTTCAAAATGACCTAGCCCTCGCTCTCGCTGCCCATCCTATTCGTATTGAAGCACCGATTCCTGGCAAATCTCTCGTCGGAGTTGAAATTCCAAATAAAGTAAAATCAACTGTCGGACTTGCTACTTTACTATCAGATGATAAATTCCAAAATTCTCCAAAACCACTAACTGTCGCCCTTGGTCGCGGACTCTCTGGTAAGGCCGTCTTTGGCAACTTGGCCAAGATGCCTCACGCACTAATCGCTGGAACAACTGGTTCTGGTAAGTCTGTAACTATTCACTCAATCATCACTTCTCTCTTGTACAGAAATGGACCAGAAGACATGAAGCTCATCATGGTAGACCCCAAGAGAGTTGAGCTTACTCTATACAACAAAATCCCTCACCTACTTACCCCTGTTATCACCGACCCCAAGAAGACAATCCTGGCTCTCAAATGGGCAGCGAAAGAAATGGATCGCCGATACGATGTCCTCCAGGCTGAATCTGTCCGAGACATCGAATCATATCACTCGACAGTTTATGCAAAAAGCAAAGAAGGTGAAGCCGAAAGAATGCCTTATATAGTCATCGTCATCGATGAGCTTGCCGATATCATGCAAGCCTACCCAAGAGAATTAGAAAGTGCTATCGTGCGACTTGCGCAAATGTCTCGTGCTGTCGGAATTCACATCATCCTCTCAACTCAACGTCCGTCCGTCAATGTCATCACGGGTCTCATTAAGGCCAACATCCCTACTCGTATCGCCCTACAAGTATCTTCACAGATAGATTCTCGAACAATTCTCGACCAAGGAGGAGCTGAAAAGCTACTAGGAGCTGGAGATATGCTCTATGCCAGTGGAGAAATGAGTCAGCCTGAACGTCTACAGAGTGCCTTCATCTCAGAAGATGAGGTCAAGAGAGTTGTTGAATATTTAAAGAACGCATATATGGATGAGATCCCCGATCAAATCGTACTGACAGGTAATATTGAAAAAGGTAGCAATTTATTTAGCGATAGTATGGAAAGCGAAAGTGGAGAAGATGATCTATATGAAGAAGCTAGAGAAGTAGTAATAAGAGACCAGAAAGCTTCAACTTCATACCTACAGAGGAAGCTCGGCGTCGGCTATGCCAGAGCTGCTAAGCTTATAGATATGCTTGAAGACCATGGAGTTGTCGGTCCTGGAAATGGTGCTAAACCAAGGGATGTACTTGAGAAAGGAGTGAATAATACTGACGATATCGCAGTAGGACAATAATAGATATTTGCTGTTTGGTGTTAGCTTTTAAAAAAAGTGATATAATAAGAGAAGAATTAAGAATTCAAATACATAATGCAAAGCATAAAAGACAAAAACATAAAGTGGTGGCTAGGGACAATGTCCTGTGTAGTATTATTTTCGACCATTGGAATTTTTGCTCTTATGAAAATGTCTTTCTTGCTAAAAGGAGTACAGGTAGAAGCTGCAATAGAAAGAAGTGGCACTGCTATTACTTATATAACTGGGAAGGCTGAGCATGCTACTCATATAAGTCTTAATGGTAGAGAAATATATATAGATAAAGATGGAAGTTTCAGAGAATCTATTGCTCTTATCCCTGGGTTTTCTGTTATCACAATTAATACCGAAGATAAATTTGGTAAAAGTAAAGAGAAAAAGTTCCAATTGGTTTATAAAGAAAGTGCGGGAACAGTCGCGTTTAATAGTAAGTAAAATTATAAAATAATCTTTGAAATTAAAATAGTTTTTTAAAAAAGGGCTCCTCTAAAATAGCTCTTCTCATCGGGTCCGCATAATTTCTTGCTAGAAATTTGCTCAGTGCTCGGCTCGACAGCCTCCGCCGGCCCCTCTGATAAGACTATTTTAGATACGCCCTAAATTTATTTTAAAAAACTATTTTAATTTCAAAAAATAAATATATGATAAAAAAAGCAAAAAAGGCTCCAAAAGAAACAGGTGGAGAAATCGAGGATACAATCAGATCAATCCAGACAAAGTTTGGCGAAGGTGCAATTATGAAATTGGGTGATGCTCCAAAGGTAGACATCGATGTCATACCTACTGGATCAATCGGTCTTGATATGGCCCTAGGAGTCGGTGGTGTACCCAGAGGCCGTATGATAGAAATATTTGGCCCAGAATCCTCAGGTAAGACGACTCTTGCCTTACATATCGTAGCAGAAGCTCAAAAAAAGGGTGGTATATGCGCCTATATTGATGCTGAACATGCGATGGACCCAGATTATGCTAGTAAACTTGGAGTCAATATTAAAGAGCTTCTGATCTCTCAACCAGACAACGGTGAACAAGGCCTTGAGATTACAGAGAGTCTTGTACGTTCTGGGAAAATAGACGTCGTAGTTATCGACTCTGTCGCAGCCCTCACTCCGAAAGATGAAATCGAGGGCGATATGGGACAGCAACACATGGGTAAACAGGCTAGACTTATGTCGCAAGCACTTCGTAAGCTCACGGCCATAGTCGCTCATTCTAAGACTTCTCTAATTTTTATAAACCAGATCCGTATGCAGATCGGGGTCATGTTTGGTAATCCTGAGACTACTCCGGGAGGAAAGGCTCTTAAATTCTATACTTCTGTCCGTCTCGACATACGAAGAATCGCCCAGATAAAAAAGGGTGAGGAAGTAGTCGGGAGTCGTACAAGAGTGAAGGTTGTAAAGAATAAAGTTGCAGCTCCATTCAAACAAACAGAATTCGATATTATATACGGGGAAGGAATTTCTCGTGAAGGAGAAATTATGGCTCTCGGAGAGAAGCTTGGAATTATCAGTAAATCGAGCGGGGCAATATTCTCATATCTAGGAACAGCCAAACAAAAAGAGAAAGGTCCAGTGGAGGAGATAAAGCTTGGACGTGGATACGATGCAGCTCGCATATACTTGAGAGAGAACAAAAAGCTCTCAGATGAAATCCTTAAAGAGGTCAAAAGCCGTTTTGGAGAAATACAGATATCGAGCGCTGGTGAATAATATTTTGCAAAAACTACAGGAGAATATTCTCCTTCCGTTTTTTAAACAATTCTGTTATACTCATTTTGTTATTAAATTAAATATACTAGAAGCTAGAAACTAGCCACTAGAACCTAATCATATGCTTGAATACAGTGAAATACGTACAGGAAAAATAATTATATATGAAGATGAGCCTTGTGAGGTGATGGACAATCACGTCGCTCGCACCCAGCAACGTAAGCCTCAAAACCAAGCCAAACTCAAGAGTCTACTCTCTGGGCGTACTTGGAATACAGTCTTTCATGCTTCAGATAAAGCCGACGAAGCTGAAATCAGCAAAAAAGATGTGAAATTCCTTTATGCCAATAAGGGTGAATTTTGGTTTGCTGACCCTACTGATCCTAAGGATAGATTTAAAATTGAAGAAAAGATAATCGGTGAAGCAGGCAAATATCTTAAAACCAATGAAAATGCTACAGCCTTAGTCTGGGATAACGATGGGACTGAGCAAATTATTAAAATATCTTTGCCTATAAAAATGGAATTCGTAATCAAAGAATGTCCGCCATCTATAAAGGGAAGCACTGCGTCGGGTGGAGGCAAACTCGCAACACTTGAAAATGGTGTCAAAATCCAAGTTCCCTTCTTCATAGAAGAAGGCGATAAAGTAATCATCAATACCGAAACAAGTCAATACGTAGAAAGAGTTCAGAAATAAGAGTTAGGTTCTAGATAAAATACAAAATAAATTTCCCCTAGGCTGTGCCTAGGGGAAATTTATTTTGTATTTTATTCTACAACTGTAATACCTGCTGAGCGGGCACTACCTTCGACAATCTTCATTGCACCTTCGATATCTTTGGCATTTAAGTCAGGCATTTTCTTCATAGCGATTTCTTTGACTTGAGCTTTTGTTATCTTGCCTGCTTTTGAAGTGTTGGGTTTACCTGAACCCTTCTCTATACCGGCAGCTTTGAATATTAATCCGGCAACTGGAGGAGTCTTGACTTTGATATCATAAGTTCGGTCTTCGTAAACAGTAATGAGAACTCCAACTATTTCCCCTGCATCCTTAGCGGTCATAGCATTAAACTTCTGACAGAATTCTGCGATGTTGACTCCGGCCTGACCTAGAGCAGGTCCAAGTGGTGGAGCTGGGGTTGCCTTTGCGGCTGGTATTTGTAACTTAACTTTTTTTGTAATTTTCTTGGCCATAATTTATTTTATTATTCTAATATTTGAAGCATCAGCGTAACAGACTTAATCTAACATATTTAACCTCACTAATCAAATAGAAACTCCGCAGGATTATTAAATTTTTCCAGCTTTACCCTAAAGGGCTCCGACGCTGATAAAAATTTGAACAATCCTGCTACATTTCTAAATCTTTTTGATTTGGAGAAAGTCTAATTCGACGGGGGTTTCTCTGCCGAACATGGAAACAAGAACTTTGACCTTTCCTCTCTCATTATCAACATCACTCACTTTCCCTTCAAGCTCTTTGAATGGACCGTCAGCAATACGAACAATTTCTCCAACTTCAAGATCAATCATGTGTTTACTTACACTGCCCTTACTTTTATCCATTCGGCCGAAGAGATCATCTACTTCTTTTTTGTTTAATGGAACCGGATTTACCCCAGCACCTACGAATCCTGTAACACGGGGAGTATTACGAACTACATACCAAGAGTTATCATCTACGATCATGTCGACAAGTACATATCCAGGATAAACTTTCTCTTCTATTTCTACTCTTTTACCTGCTTTTATTTTTATTTTTTTCTCAGTTGGAACAACAACACTAAAAATCTTATCATTGACCCCAAGACTATCTATGCGTTGCTTTAAATTACGCATAACAGCATTCTCATATCCTGCATAAGTATGAATAGCGTACCAATTCCTCTCCCCTCTTAATTCTTGTTTTGCCATATTGATTTTATCGGTTAAGTAATAATTGTTCCAAGCCTTTACTAAACAAAAAGTCTAATAATCCTAAATAGTAAGCAACCAACAAGGAAATAACCAACACGGCAATAGTAGCGTAAATAGCTTGCTTGCGAGTCGGCCAAGTGATGTGTTTTGCTTCTGCTAGTACTTCTTTGATAAAATCAGTTATTGTATTCATATATAAATTAGTTATTCTTATTAAAAACCACCCCGGAGGGCTTATATACAATAGTACCTCTTAATGGGCAGAAAGTCAAACACCCCCAAGCAAGGCTTGGGGGTGTTTGACTTTCTTATCGTATTTCATAAGTAATTGAAACATCTGAGGTAATTTTATTCTCTCCTTTTGGTAAGACTGGGGCTGGAGTTCTACTGTCAAGTAAGGCTTCTGCTCCCACCATACTTTTTGCAGAATACATCATTGGATATCCACCTGTATTTTCAGAAAAACTTACAACTTTTCCTAATTTTACTCCTAGTTCACTTGCCAAGACTTTTGCTTTTTCTTTTGCATCTCCTATAGCAAGAGATCGTGCTTTATCTTTAAAGTTATCTTCTTCATCGATAGAGAATGTGGGACCACTAATATCTGTGACTCCAAGAGTGGCTAACCCCGTGCGGACTTCACTTGCACTATCTACTTCACGAACTTTCACAACGATTGACTGTGTAGCCGTATAACCTATAATTTTAAGATCTTTGTTTGGGCAAGGATAAGAGAAGCAAGCAACTTGTTCATAAGAATATTTTGGGTTTATTCCACCATATTCTGACTTAATATCTTTGTCTTCTATTTTCTTTTCTTTTAAATAATTTAATGTTTTAGTAATTTCCTCGTTTAATAACGTTTGAGCCTCTTTTGAAGTTTTGCCTTCTTTGTTTAAATTTACATACAAAGAAGCAATATCAGAAACAGCCAAAACTTCTCCAGTCCCTGATACAGAGATTGTATTGGATGGCTGATTACCACGGCCGACATACTGACTTTGTTTTATCTCATTCACAAAACGAGCCAGAGTAAACAATGAAATAATAATTAATAATATAAAAACCGCACATGTTATTCTTTTGTTGTTTAATAATGTTTCCATCCGTCTATTATAGCATATTTAAAATTTTGCAAAAAACACCTATCAATAAGGTGTTTGCAGGTGTTTTCTAATTATTTTTTATTTCTCTAATTTTTTTCTGGATATGGAGATCTTGTTACTGCTTCATATAAACTTCCAAGCAACTCACTGCGATTATAATCATGATTGCTTCCATGACCACCGTAAAAAGATGGCGAGAAAAAATCTCCACGATATTGTATGGGTGTATTAACTCCTATAACTGCATATGCTGAGGCACCATCCTCTCTATCTGCTTTCATAAACACACATTTATCTGGAGATGTATCTTTTGTATAATTTAATCCTTTTATGTTATTTGAGTGATATTTTTTCATTTCTTCTTCCACAGAACCAAGTTCTTTTAGCATATCCTCATAACTTATAAAACGATATTTTTCTTTTACAAAATTAAATCTTTTACGTGATTCATGTTCATCGTTAGGAATAATACTTTCAAGAGTAGACCAAAGATCAGCTTTTAATTTCTCAGAATCTGAAACTAGAACCTTACTATTTATCGAATCTGGTTTAAAATCAGGCATATTGTTTATTATTTATTATATTAATAATTGATAAAACACTAACTTCATGTATTATATCATTATCATTTTTATGTACAAAAAATCATATCTCGCTTAGGTCAGTTTGTTTTACATAGTTTGCCTAGGTCTGACCTAGGCGTCTTTAATAATCCACTTAAATAAGTCTTTTATATGGTTGCAAAGACAATATTCTGGAATAGAATTTTTATCAAGTATATTCTCTTGTCTTCTTCCTTGACCAAAATAATCTTGAAAACTAGAATACTTATATTTTTCTAAAAAATCTTTGGCGTTATTTTTATCAAGTATACCCTTTTCTTTCCAGTTTGATTGAATCAATTTAATTGGATTTAAGTGCACATAAGAAAAAATATAATTAAAATAATTTTCTTCTCCAATATGTTTTGACTTAAATTTACCCTCAAACAACGAACCGGTCTTTCCATACTTTTTATTAAAATACATTACATATGCAGTAGAAACTTTTCGTAGAAACTCTGTTATTGGATTATAATCTCCTTCGCCTAGGTCAGACCTATGCGAAATAAGAATAATATGAAAGTGGTTAGGCATTAAAACCCACCCAACTATTGAAACTAAAGGTTCCCCTCTTTCAAAATCAAAAGCATTTATTTTATTTCTTACAATAGAATTTCTAAAATTAAAATCATTTTTCGAATTACAGATATATAAAAGCTTTATAAAACGATCATAATCTTCTTCATCTAAAAAAATTTCTTTTTTATCATTTCCACGATTGTATAAATGATAATATTCATTTATAACTAAATTTTTATCTCTTATAGCCATATGATTATTGTACCACTATAAAATAATTTCGCCTAGGTCTGACCTAGGCGAAATTATTATTCTTTATTGAGGGCGACAATTGGGTCCAAGCGAGAAGCATTGCGAGCTGGAAAAACGCCAAAAACAATGCCTATAATCATGGACACAGATACGGCTATGATAACTCCCCAGATCGGTACTATGAATTTCCAAGCAAGACCCGTACTTTGTGCAAACTTTGCCACAACAAAAGCCAAAAAGGATCCACCGATAATACCGATAATGCCACCCATAATCGTCAGGAGAACTGCTTCTATCAAAAATTCATAAAGAATATCTTTGCGACGTGCACCGAGTGCTTTCTTAAGACCTATCTCCCCTATGCGTTCAGTAACTACCACGTACATAATATTCATAACTCCCACTCCTCCTACAATAAGAGAGATCGAGGCAATCGCAATAAGTAAAAATGTGATCGCTTTCAAAATTGTATTAAAAACACTTAAACTTTCTTCTTGAGTATTCACCTTAAAATCATCGCGAGATGGATCAGAGATATAATGATTCTTGCGTAAAACATCAATGATGTCTAGCTTAGTTGCATCTGCTTTGGACTTATCTTCTAGTTCTATCACTGCATAAAAAAGATAGTCAATGCCTTGAATTTTCTTCTGTAAAGTAGAGACTGGAATGAAAATTTGATCGTCCTCACTCATGGGACCAAAACTTCCTTTACTTTCATATACACCTATAACTTCAAAATTATAGTTACCAAGCCTAATAAGCTCTCCAATGGGGTCTTCGTCTCCAAATAAATCTGTGGCTATCTTACTCCCTAAAACTGCTACTTGAGCCAAGGACTTATCTTCCCCTAAGCTATACCCTCTCCCTTTCTCTATAACTCCTTTATCAATATCAAAGCGTGAAGCCGAAGAACCAAAGATCATTGCTGTTTTAGAAATACCACTATGAGTTACTATCTGCTGTCCAACTGATACTCCATATGAATTTTTAACATTTGGAATATTTTTAAAATCTTCCAAATCACGAACTTTTAAAGTGGTAACGGGGACAGCATTGTTGGCAGAACTATTCACATTGCCGGACTCATTTGCTCCTTTGGAACGAGCCTTTGTTGAAGCAGGGACAGAAGTCTCTACGAACATGGTGTTGGATCCATAAACCTCAACCTGAGCATTCACATAACTCTTAAATCCTTCTCCTGCAGAGAGAACAAGTATAACAGTACCTATGCCGATCATAATACCAAGCGTCGTTAAAAGCGTCCTTGATGGATTGGACTTGATGCCACGTATAGCTTGTTTGAAATAAATGTTGTACATATATTAATTTCTATTCATATCTAAGTGCAACGATAGGATCTAGCTTCGCTGCTTTTAATGCTGGATAAAGACCAAATACTATTCCTGTAGCTACAGAAACTGTAGCTGCTAAAATAATTGCCATAGGAGAAATGACAAATACCCAGTCATAACCTGCAAAACGTGCTCCAATAGCTATCAGATAAGAGATTAAAATTCCCAAAAGAATTCCCAACACTCCTCCTGTAAAAGTAAGCACAATAGACTCAAGGAGGAATTGATTGCGAATATTTCGACGTGTTGCTCCTATTGCCTTACGAAGCCCTATCTCTCGTGTTCTCTCTGAAACTGTCACAAGCATGATATTCATGATACCTATACCTCCAACAATTAAAGAGATACCTGCCATAAGCCCCAAGAAAATGCGGAGTGTATCTGTAATACTTGTCAGAATCTTGATAGCGTCAGCTAAATCACGAACAGAAAAGTCGTCGTTTTCTGGATTTTTTATTCTATGTTGCTCTCTTAAAACTCTTTCTATATCTCCCATCGCTGGTTTTACATTGATAGCGTCATCTATTTTGATACGTATAAATTGAACATAATCTATGCCAAGTATCTGACGTTGTCCGACAGAGAAAGGAATGAAAACTTGATCATCTTGATTCTGAAATGCTACTGTCCCCATCTTTTTCTGAACTCCTATAACTCGAAGTGGAATACTACTAGATACTTCACCTCGTGATGAATTCGCATTGGGAATTTTTATCTTAACTATCTGTCCTATCTCATTTCCATTTGGGAAAAGCCCTGTTGCAACATCATAACCTAAAACTATTACATTGGCTCCGGACCTACCTTCTTCATCTGAGAAAAAAGTTCCCTTATCAATCTCTACATTTTGAACACGGACGTAGCTTCCGTCAGTAGCTGTAAAAGAAGTGTCGACACTTTCACGCCCTGCAATAATCGTCACATTGCCACTTACAAAGGTAGCCACATCTGTCGCATTTGGAACTTTACTTTTGTCTTTTATAGCCATGACGTCCGTAAGTGTCAGCGTTTTAACTTGAACTCCAAAGACAGCGGTAGGTGGACCATTCTCATTGCTTTTACCAGGAAGGACTCCTACCATATTGGAACCAAGTTTCGTAATTTGGCCTAACACCAATGACTGAGCCCCGGAACCCAAAGAGATAATGATAATAACCCCTGCAACACCAATAATGATTCCTAATATAGTCAGAAAAGACCTCCCTTTTCTTGATAGTAAGTCTTTTATCGTCGTCTTGATTTCTTTAACAAAATTATTCATTTATTCTTCCTCTTTAATTTCTTTTGAGTGAATTCGATCTTCCTCTGGTATAAGAACATCACTGACTATTTCTCCGTCACTGATAGTTACAATGCGGTTTGCATGTAGGGCCACCCCTTTGTCGTGAGTCACAAGTATAATAGTACGGCCTTCTTTGTTGAGTCGCTCAAGTATGTTCATAACTGTCGCTCCACTTTTAGAATCCAAGTTCCCTGTCGGTTCATCAGCAAAAATAACTTTCGGATCACAGACAAGAGCGCGAGCGATAGCTACACGTTGCTTCTGACCCCCTGAAATCTGATTGCTCATAAAGTGTATTCTTTCACCAAGTCCTACAGATTCAAGAGCTTTCTTGGCGCGAGCCTCCTGACTTGCTTTACTTGAATTGTAAAGAAGTGGCAATATTACATTATCTAAAACTGAAGTACGTGGGAGAAGATTAAAAGATTGAAATACGAATCCAATACGATCATTTCTAATACGAGCCAATTCGTCATCATTGAAAGAAGAAGTATCTTCTCCATCGAAAAGATAAGTACCAGAAGTCTGCTTATCTAAGAAGCCAATAGTATGCATTAACGTCGACTTACCAGAACCAGATGGTCCCATGATAGCGACGAACTCCCCTTCGTCTACAGACAAAGAAACCCCACGCAACACTTTCGTAATTACGCCTCCGTTGTCGTAATTTTTAATTATATCTTTAAGTTCTATTAACATCCTATTTTTTAATTAGAATCACAAATTCATCACCAGTAGAAAGACCACTTAAGACTTCTATCATCCCTCCATCACCTTCTATGCCTGTTGTTACTCCGACTGACTTCCATTTCTTTTTTCTTGTATTTGTTATGACACGTATCGTCCTTTCTCCCTTGTCGTTTGTAACGATAGAACGAGATGGGATTGCAATAACATCACTTTTTTCTTTAACTTTAATTGTCATGTTGGCTGTCATGCCAGGACGAAGATCTTCTATCTGTTCAGCACTAGCAGTCACTTTATAATTCACAACACCAGAAACAAGAGTTGAAGACGGATCAATCTTTGTAATACTTCCTTTGAAAATTTTATCTGTCCCAAAAGAATCATAAGTAATCTCTACTGGCATGCCCAAAGAGAGACTTGCAATATTGGCTTCATTGATATTGGTCTCCAGATAAATATTTGAAACATCTTGAAGCACTATTGCTTCTTTTTGCATTGTAGCCTGTTCTCCTATTTTAATATCTATACTTGTAATAGTCCCATCCACAGGTGCTGTTATCACTGTGTTATTGTATCGAGCCAGAGCTGCTTGTAATTGCCCTTCTGCCGAAAGAATATCGGCATTGGCAAGATCGATATCCGAACTTCGAGCACTTGCTTTCTTTATTGCAAGCTCAGCTGTCCTTTGATCAATAGCGGACTTGGCTTGTGACACCGTAGCTTGATATGCATTATAATTTGTTAAATAATTTGATGCTTTTTTATTAGGGATTTCTATTACCCAATCTTTGGTATCTATGATTGAGTCAGATGCAAACTTGATATAAAGTCCAGAATTACCTATAGGTTGAGGAATTACAGTATTTGCAATTCCTGAGCCTTCGGTAAGGCCGGTTGCATTAAAGCTTACTCCACCAGAACTATAGTATAGACTAAGGTAGATCTTTCCTTCTTTCCCTAAATTATAAGTACCACTAATAGTCGGAGCTGTATAATCACTTGTACCATTTTCTGGAACTGCTTCAGGGGTAGAATTCAAAAGATTTTGGTAAGCATTTTGAACGAGCGTATCTTGAGTCAACTTAGTTTGATCAAGAGTAATTTGAGAGAGAGCTATCTCCTCGCTCGTTGCTCCTTCAACTATACGCTTCAGGCGGGCAGTGGCGGCAGCAAGAGCTCCACGAGCTGAAGTCAAAGATGCAAGTTCTGCTCCTTGCTCTAATGTTGCCAGTACTTGACCTGCTTTTACCTTGTCTCCTACTTTTACTTTTATAGACTTCACATTCCCTGTCGCATTAAATGATAGATTCAAATCTGTATTAGAAACCACTTGGCCAGTAGCCAAAACGGTCTGTTTTAAATCAGAGATTTTAGCAACATCAGTCACAGTATTGATCACACTACTTGGTGTTCTTAAAATAAAATAGAGGCCAAGAATAACAACCAGACCAATGACGGCCCAAGTGCGCTTCCTCTTAATATTTTTCTGGAAAAACAGTTTACCTTTTTCTTTCATATTATTTAATACCAACTAACTCAACATCAAAGATTAAAGTTGAGCCTCCTGGAATTCCATTATAATCATTTGGGCCATAACCTTTCTCTGGAGGAACTGTTAATGTTTTTTTGTCCCCTATTTTCATACCAAGTAATCCTTCATCCCAACCCTTAATAACTCTCCCTGCCCCTAATTGAAATTCGAATGGTTCAACATGTCCAAATTTTGGATCAACGTTTGAATCAAAAACTTTCCCATCAACAAAACGACCTGTATAATTCATAACTAAAGTATCCCCATTTTTTGATATTTGTTCCATATTTTTTTGTTTATTTAATAATTGTCCTTCCTTTTTAATAGGCTCTTCGTTGGCCTGAAGCTGTTCACTTACATCCCCACTCTTTATTCCTTCTAATGGGTCAACTTTTGTCGTTTTATTCATAAGCGAATAAATTACAAGTCCGATGAGACCAGCAACAATAATGAAAGCAACGATCACCCATATATTACCTTTTTGATTTTGCATACAATTTTACCAAGATGTCCCGCACTAAATTGGTTAAAGAGCGGTTAACAAAATTAACTAATAAATATAATGATACAATCACATTATATCATCCATTTCATTATTTGATAACCCCCATTATTATTTACAATAAATAACATTCCAGATTTTATTTGTGATTATTCTTAAAAAACCTATGAAAGATAGTGAATAGTAGTCGTAATAATAGGCCTACAAATAAAATAATAATTATAACAAACCAAAATATATGTTTATAAGAAAAATCAGATAGCTGTTCTCCCTTAACTTCAGCTATCTGAAAAGCTCCTTGATTCACTATTTGTGCTACTCCATTATGATACCTATATATAGAGATGATATAATGTCCTTCAATGTCAAAAGATGGAATACTAACACTTATATCGCTGTCCTTATCTTTAGTATGAGAGAAGAAATATCGCCAGATAATTCCTTTATCGGAATTCTTAACCTCTACCCACAAATCATCGTTTTTAATTGTTGAAAAAGGCTTTATTTTTATAACAATAGGCTCATTACCGTCCAATGATAATGTCCTGCCTGTATAGAAATCATAAGTTGATGAGCCCTGAGTTACAGTATAAAGATCAGTAGATGATTCAACTTTTTCCTCTGAAGTAAGTACTTCACCCCAAGTATCCAATCCTCTCGGATTGTGAATTATATCTACAAGAGAGCCCGAGGAATAATTTCCCGCTCTATCTCGAACAAACAAAGAATAATAATATTTGATCCCATCTTTCACTTTACTATCTGTAAAATAATTTCCCTTCCCTTCATATGCAACATTACCAATAAATGGACTTCCATAATACCTATCCAAATTTCTCATAATACGTATATAATCAAAATCTAAATCTTTAGGATTTTCCCAAGAGATAGTAATGCCAGGAGCACCCGATGAAGCAGTTACATTCTTTAGATTGCCTGGAGGGGTAGTATCTAGTGGAGAAAGTGTACGAAAAACCTGATTCTCGATTGAATTTGTTTTACCCAAAAGATTCAAAGCTTCTATATTAAAATAATAAACTGTTCCATCCTTTAGGTTTATAAGTTCTACTTTATGTTTCAATAGATAGTTTATATTTCGTAAAACACCGTCTTTATAATCAGGATTTGTTCCCCATTTTAAACTAGACATTACGGGAATTACACTATCCCATTTTATGACAGCACTATTATAACTAACTTCAACCGTAAGATTATTAAAAACATTATCCATAGCTAGATTGCTACCTCCTCCACTACCCCCTCCTCCAGGTGGTAATGGAGGAACTATGATAGGAGTACAATCTGCCGGACAAACAAAGAAGTCCTCATCGCCTGTTTCACATATATTATTATTATTACAACTTCCAATATGTAAATTTACATCTATTCCACTCGCAGATTGAGCACTAGAAAAAGAGAAGTGGCTTAAAAATAAAAAGATGAATAGGAATAATATTTTTATAAATTTATAATTCATTATAGTGTAGTAGCTGTTACCACAATAGTCACATTGTACGCTCCAGATGTTTGAATATGATCAGCTCCAGATTCGGCCCTAAAGCGAGTCGTCACCGTACTCCCCGAAGGTTGATTAGAAGTTGTGCTACCGGCGATAACCTTCGGTGTCGTAGAAAGTCCATCCCAACATTTGCTAGTTGTTTCCGAAGATCCAATATTACAAGCTACTCCATTGTCTTTAAAACGAGAAGTGGTTTCCGTCCCTTCTGGAGAAAAACCAAAAGAAGAATTGGTAGCTAAGTTTGTAAAATTATAATCAGGATCAGCTCCTGCCGGAGTATAGTCATCTAGAGAATCTACTGCAGACTTAAGTGCTGGAGTTGTTGTGGATGCAATTGACATTGTATATCCAGCTGTGTTGTCGGTTGTTACAACCCAAGACATAGTACCTTCACTAGAGCCTCCTGAGAGTCCTCCCATAGAAGTCATAGCCAGATCAGAGGGACTAGATATGGCAATATAACTTTCCTGCATTTGCCAATACCCAGCATGCATATAGTAGTTTCCACTATTTGAATCCCCTGTTCCTATCTCACCAAGAGTATCATTAACTTTATAGTTAGAGCTAGAACTATCAGCTCCACCAAAATTCAAACTGTCAGATTGAATCCGATAAGTTCCGCTTTGCATATAATCAGCCAAACTATCCTGAGAGAGAACAAATGAAGAAATAACAATCCACATCAAAATAACGATGTATTTACTTTTTGAAAAAAAGCGATAGAAATTCATGCTAAATTAAATATTATTTTTTCCTAAGTTCGAAACGAGTGAGAATATAGTAGATGAAAGAAATAAGAACAATAAGCCCAACAAAAGTAGCTAAGAGTATTTTCCATGGGATAATCCAAAAAGCAACAGAAGATTCTTGATTTTCATTTCCAAAGCCAGGGAATAAAGATAAATTGGCTGTATAGCGACCAAGACCACTACCTTCTTCCCATAAAACTTCACGATAACGAATAGAATCTGGAAGAGAAAAATATGCATCCACAGGAATTGACCCGACATCCCGACCTAAAATATTTCTAATGGTTATCCTGCCATGAGGCACCAAGTGCACATTCCCTGTATTTTTGAAAGCTATTTCAAACCCCTTTGGCCTGTTTTCGTAGAAAGTTTTATTTGGTCCAATTATTTTAAAATCTTCTAGATCTCCAGATTCTTTACCTTCCCCATTAATTCTTAAGAAAAAGAGTGACCCAATTCGAGAAACAAGGCGAGCCTTACCTTCTGTTTCTTTAGAAGAGGTGTCACCAATAACTTCAGGTTCGTTTGAAACAATAAGAGCCCCGTAATAACCACGCGGTTCGGCGTCTAAAGGAACAGAGACTTTAACAGGAATAACAATTCTTTCTCCTAATTCTAGGGAAAATTCACTAATTTCTGGTTCAATAAAGTTTTTGACAGAATATGGACCTTTTTCATCCCCTAATAGTTTAATAGGTGACAACGAATCATTCGTTCCAATCATGTCTTCCGTTGTTAATTTAAACTTAATATTTTTTCCAATACGATTAGTAATGGTAATACTTTTCGTTATATTTTCTCCTGGGTTTACAAATATTTCAGTTTTACCTGGTTCAACGACAAAGTCATTTTGAGCAGGTAAATCAATTTTTGTTTTCTCGTACGCCAAAGCAACACCAATAAAAGAAAAGGCCGTTAAAAAAGCGACCCCTACTGCTATTTTTTTCTTATAATTAATTTTCATATATTTGAAGTATTAAATCTCAGTCGCTGTCGCAGTAATAGTGGCAGTGTAGACTCCTGAGGCGGCATAGACAGCATTTTGCTGTGCAGCAAAACAAACTGTGGTATCAACTCCTGTTGTTGCTGTTACAACAGCTCTTGTAGCTACAGTAAAATCAGTTGTCTCGAAACCTAAATATTTCTGTGCAGCAGCAGGTACTCCGGCAGAACCACAAGAAGCAGATGTTCCCCAGGTTGCAGTTGAAGTATCAGTCCCATAGGCAGAGTAACCAAATTCTTTTGCTCCAGATGCAACGGACCAAAGCTCTGGTACTGTTGGTGTACCTTCTGTATAATCAGCAAAATTATTTGCCCCACTGACAAGAGCTGGAGAAGCTGAAGCCTTGACTGCTAGACTGTAACCTGTAGCGTGGTTTGTTTTTACATTCCAAGTAGCAGATCCTATAGAACTATCAGCAGCAACGCCAAAACTAGGAGCCATAGTGACATCAGATGGAGTGGTAATTGTGATACCAGAGTCAACAGTTAGAGTAACCACTACTGAATCATTTACAGAAGCCGCAATCACATAAGTTGGTTCAAGTATCAAATAAAGTGACTGCACAAAGAACAAAGAAATGGTCGAAATTGTAATAACTTTCTTTATAATGTCTTTTTTCATATAAAATAATAATTTTTTAATAAAATAACCTATATATTTCAATTATACTAAACTTAAATAAATAAACAACTATAAGGTTGTCGCTGTCGCAGTAATAGTGGCAGTGTAGACTCCTGAAGCGGCATAGACTGTATCCTGTTCAACAGCATAACAAACTGTTGTGGCGGTACCAGCAAAAGGTGTGACGGTAGATGCAGTAGCAACAGTTTTGTCCGTTATTTCAAAACCAACATATTTCATTGTGCCCAATGGAGCCCCAGCTGAACCACAACCAGCCCCAGTCCCCCAAGTAGCAGTTGCAACATCTGTTCCATAAGCAGAATAACCAAATTCTTTACTAGAAGCTGGGACAGACCAAACTTCAGGTGTTCCATTAACAGCCTCTGTATAATCAGCAAAAGAATTTGCCCCACTAACAAGAGCTGGAGCTGCTGAGGCTTTGACCGCTAGACTGTAACCTGTTGTATTATTTGTTTTTACTGTCCAAGCTGAACTACCGATAGATCCATTGGCGGTGATGCCCATATTAGGAGACATTGTTACATCCGTAGGAGAAGTAATAGTAATTCCTGCATCAACAGTGAGAGTAACCACTACTGAATCATTTACAGAAGCCGCAATTACATAAGTTGGCTCAAGCGTCAAATAAAGTGACTGCACAAAGAACAACGAAATAATCGAAGCAACTAGAACCCTTTTGAACATGATTTTTTTCATAGAGAAATATTAAATTTATAATACTATTTAAATATAATAACATAAATTAAAATATTCTGGTAATAAATTATTAATATACATGTGCATAACTATAAAATACCTTATTATTAAAATAATAAGGTATTTTATTTACAAATAATACTTACTTATTTTCTTGCCTCTATTATAGAAGTAGCAACACTTTGTGGCACTATATCATAACGTAAGAATTCCATTGTAAACCCTGCTCTTCCTTCTGTCATAGAGCGAAGAGTTGTCATATATCCAAACATTTCAGATAGAGGCACAACAGCCTTGACTGCTTGATTCATACCTCTCGCTTCCATTCCTTCTATAAGTCCACGCTTTGAAGAAAGTGATCCTGTTACATCTCCCATGAATTTATCTGGCGTCACAACTTCTACTTGCATCATTGGTTCTAGTATTACTGGGCGAGCAATTTTACATGCATCTTGTACTGCCATTGAAGCTGCAATCTTGAAGGCCATTTCGTTGGAGTCAACATCATGGAATGATCCATCGTAAAGCTCTACAGAAACATTTTCAAGTTTGAATCCTGCAAGTACTCCCCTGTCGAGTCCTTCTTTGAATCCTTTTTCACAAGCAGGAATATATTCTTGTGGAATAGCTCCTCCTTTGATTGTATTTATGAATTCAAATCCTTTTTCTCTTTTTACATTCTTTGGAAGATCTTCGGCTTTAATACTTTGATCCATAGGCTTGATCTTAATCTTCACGTGACCATAGTTACCACGGCCTCCTGACTGCTTAATATATTTACCTTCTACTTGGGCTTCACCTGTGATAGTCTCACGGTACGCAACCTGAGGCTTACCTACATTTGTCTCAACTGAGAATTCACGCTTCATACGATCAACGATAATTTCAAGATGAAGTTCTCCCATTCCTGCGATAATTGTTTCGTTAGTTTCTGCATCTGTCGTAACCCGGAAAGTTGGATCTTCTTGTGCAAGACGTGAAAGGGCCATACCCATTTTCTCTTGGTCAGCTTTAGTCTTTGGTTCAACACGTAGCTGAATAACTGGCTCAGGGAAAACAATACGGTAAAGTTCAATTGGGTGTTCTTCATCACACAAAGTATCTGAAGTGATAGTATCTTTCAATCCTACTGCTGCTGCTATCTCTCCTGCATAAACTTTCTTCACTTCTTCACGATCATTGGCATGCATACGAAGGATTCGTCCAATACGTTCTTTGTTACGAGTGCGAGGATTATATACATAACTTCCAGCAGCTAGTGTTCCTGAATAAACACGGAAGAATATAATCTGTCCGACAAATGGATCTGTAGCAACCTTGAAAGCAAGAGCTGAAAATGGCTCAGCGTCAGAAGCGTGACGTACATCCTTTTCGTCATTGTCAGGATTAATACCTTCTATGGCTGGAATGTCGATCGGTGAAGGAAGGTAGTCCACGACAGCATCAAGTACGAGCTGTACTCCCTTATTCTTTAAAGCTGAACCTGCAAAAACTGGGAAAATTTTATTTGCAATAACTGCTTTTCTCATTAAAGATTTTAAAACATCGAGAGTTGGAATTTTACCATCTAGATATTCTGTCATAATTGTATCGTCTTGTTCAACAATCTTCTCGATCAATTCCGCATGATACTTTTCTGCTTCAGCTTTTAAATTTTCTGGAATATCTTTTTCAATAACGGATGAGCCCATCTCCCCTTCAAAATAGTAAGCTTTCATTTTTAGCAAATCCACTACTCCTTCATGTTTTTCTTCAAGTCCAATAGGAATCTGCATACGAATAGCATTTTTATTTAAGCGATCTAGAATTGTCGCATATGAATGCTCAAAAGATGCACCAATACGATCAAGCTTGTTTATAAAACAAATTCTTGGAACGAGTGCTTCGTCAGCATAACGCCAATTAGTTTCTGATTGAGGTTCTACTCCAGCAACTCCATCGAACACCACGACAGCTCCATCGAGTACACGAAGTGAACGCTTCACTTCAACAGTAAAGTCAATGTGTCCAGGTGTATCGATAATATTGAAACGATGTTTCTTATTCTTATCAGTTGGTGCGTATGTAGGGTTCCAGAAACAAGTAACAGCTGCAGAAGTAATAGTAATACCCCTCTCTCTTTCTTGCTCCATCCAGTCTGTGGTTGTCTCCCCGTCGTGAACTTCACCTATTTTGTGTGACACTCCTGTATAGAACAGGACACGTTCACTTGTGGTAGTCTTTCCCGCATCAATGTGAGCAATAATACCAAAATTTCTTACTTTTTCTAGTGGATAATCTCTTTCCATGTTTAATTAGTTTCTAGTTGCTAGGTTTTAGTGACTAGTATTTTTAGTAATAAAAAAAGACATAGCAGTCTTTTGTCCCCCAAATATACAATATATTCACCTTTTTTGCAAGAAAATTTCCACTCCTCTTTCAATTTTTCTCAAAAACCCTCTTTACCAACTCAAACCCATAGGTTTAACTTGGTAAAGAATTATTTTTGTATATTTAATCCTTTTTCTAATTTAAACGTTTTAAAATTTTTACTGATTTTCATTTCTTTGACATATTGTAAAAAATCTTTAGGTAATGGAAATGGACCAACCCAGACACTTCTCTGTACCATGACAAAATGAAAATTTTGAAGCTCCCTTCTAAACCAATTTCTTATTGAAGTTTGATTTTGAGGAATATCATATAATATAAGTAAATCTTTTGGATCTTTATCTGTTTTTTCTGATACAAATGTTTTAAAATTGAATCTTGCTTTTCTGTTTAAAAATTCTTCCCCTTTATAAGTTATAAAATATTGTCCATTCACTTCTTTTACATATCCCCTATTTTTTAATTCCGAACATCGATTCGCAAGTGTCTGATATTTATAATACTTAAAATCAGGCAAACCCAAAAATCCTAACCGAACACCTGCATGTCTAATAGCGGGCTTATTTTTATTTTCTTTTAAATATTCTAAAATCAATTTTTCTACGCTCATAATTATATTATATCATCTTTACCTACTCAAACCCATAGGTTTAGGTTGGTAAAAAAATAAATAGCTGATTTGCATCAACTATTTAAAATTACTTCAGAAGCACTTCTTTCAGACATGGCGCTTTTGTAAATAAAGTCTCTACGCACTTCCCTCATGTAAGAATTCATTCTTTCCATCTTTTGCAGTTCTTCTTCTGGGTCAACTGGAATCTCTGGTAAATTTGCCAGAATTTCCTCACTTCTGCTAAGTTTTTTATACATAACACATAGAATTAAAAGATTTATATTTCTATTACATTATACATCAAAACTCCCCTTTCGGAGAGTTTTACGTTTAAATATTTTATATAACTGCTACCAAGCGAAGTGTGCAAAGGCTTTGTTTGATTCTGCCATCTTGTGAGTATCGTCTCTTTTCTTGATTGCAATTCCTTCATTTTTAGAGGCAAGTATCAATTCTTCAGCAAGCTTTTCGTGTATAGGTGCTCCTTTCTTTGAACGAGCTGCCCCAATAATCCAACGCATTGCGAGGGCTAAACGTCTTTCAGGGCGAACTTCACGAGGAACTTGATAGTTAGCACCACCAATACGACGTGAACGAACCTCAACTGTAGGACCAGCATTCTTCAGTGCAGTGTCGAAAACTTCAAGAGGATTTGGATTACCAGTTTTTTCTTTAATTATTTCAAAAGCTTTATACACGGCCTTGCGAGCTGTTTCCTTCTTGCCATGAACCATGATGTTGTTTATGAACTTACCTAACTTCTGAGAGTTATACATTATATCTGGGTCAACTATATTTCTGTTTTTTATTTTTCTTCGCATACTATTTTAAATTATTTTTTAACTGCTGCTTTTGGTGTCTTTGTACCATAGAGACTTCTTGACTGACGACGCTTCTCTACTCCTGTTGTATCAAGACGTCCACGAACGATGTGGTAACGTACTCCGATAAGGTCTTTCACACGACCACCACGAATCATGACAACTGAGTGTTCTTGTAAGTTGTGTCCTTCTCCTGGAATATATGCTGTAACTTCCATACCATTTGTAAGTCTAACACGGGCAATCTTACGAAGAGCTGAGTTAGGCTTCTTAGGAGTAGTGGTTGAAACTTTAGTACAAACTCCACGCTTAAAGGGAGCTGGATAGAATACTGGCTTATTGTGAATCGAATTAAAACCGCGAGCTAAAGCTACGGCCTTTGACTTTCTTTTTATTATTTTACGGCTCTTTCGAACCAATTGATTGATTGTGGGCATAATTTTCTAATTGAACATGTATTTCAAACAAAAATAGTCGAAACGACTAGTCCTCGTACTTTACTATAAAGTTTCTAAAAAAGCAAGCCCCCTACACTCAATTTGCTGTTATTCTGCTTTTTCAATATTAAAAATAATAATATTCTTATTTTGAGTAATAAATATAAAAAATAGATAAATGTTTTGTCGGTAGAACAAAAAAGCTACAGCAAATTAAGTGTGGGGGCAAGCCCTTCACCATAAAATTATACAGTATATTTCACATCCCAATAAACCATCAATTGATTGATATCAAAGATGTCGATCTTACCATCTCCGGTCATGATGATGTTGAAGTCGATGATGTTTAGATGTCCGTCTTGTTTGATGTCTTTTGATTTGGCTTTTAGTTGGGTCTCGGTTAGGGATGGAGTGGAAGGGGTGGATGAGGAGCCGCCGCCTCCTCCGCCGCCACCTGATGGAGTGGCTGGTGGAGTGATGGGTGGAGTAATTATTTCTGGTTCGGGTGTAGGGTTGGGATCTTTTAGATATATGACAGAACGATATGGATCAATAGTTATGTTACCTGTATGTTTGACTCCGTCCATATCTACTACTGGCCAAGGGAGGGAGACTGTTTTGGAGGATTGGGTGGCGTTGTAGTCGAAGAAGATGTCGGATTCGGAAGTGATAGAAATGGGGGACTTTTTGGAGTTGGCGTCTTGGGAGGAGAAGGTTTGCCAGTCGGAGAGGGATTTATAGTTACCAATTAATCCTGGTTGATAAACTGTAAATGTGGCATTGTCATTTAAAGGCCTTGCGTAAATG
>LBPS01000006.1 GCA_000990325.1 Candidatus Nomurabacteria bacterium GW2011_GWE2_34_25 | reverse complement strand
TTTCTCTATATCTTTTAAAGTTTTAGTAGGAACTCCTATAAATGGAACTTTTGCTTTTATACTGCTCCACATCCATAAAAGTAATAAAAAAAATACTATTAAAAGAACTAAGAAAGCAATCCATGTAAATAAACTAAATAAAAATGTTATCATATCATCTATTATATATTAAAAGCTGATATTTAAAAATCGTGAGGCAAGGCCTCACGATTAATAAAGTATATAAGATAAGAGAGCGGCGATATTATAAATTCCCATGTGAATCATAAAATTATAAATATAACCATTCCTTACTTTTAAAATCATATAAGGATAAACGAACGAAGAAATTATGGCTCCTAATGTAAAAGCCAAACCTATAATAATATCAGTTTTAAATATTTGAAAAATATGAATTGCACCAAACCCTAAAACAAATAACAATGTTATTTGTTTTAGGGTTAATTTATATTGATGTAATTTTATAACTAATAAAACAATAAGTAACTGTTGAAGTAATACATCAAATGGTTTAGTCCAAAGATAGAAATTATTCATAAGTAGGAATGAAGTTCCCCTACTATCAAATGGCCAAATTGGTTGGTTTAAATAATTCAGTATAAAATATGACGATATTAAGTGAATAATCAAAGATATTCCAACAAGAAAAATAAACTCACTTTTATAAGTTTTACTTATTAAATTTGTTAGAGTCTTTTTAAAATATAAAATAAAAAAAAGTGAGGTAATTGATAAAAAGAATATATTTAAAATATATCTATTCATGGTAATAACTTGGGTCATTGTTAATGAGGTAAGACCAAAAGCTATTATAAATAATATTATGGCTTTTATAATTTTGTTATTCAAAGTAGTATAATAACTTTTTATAAATCTTTGTAAAAATTTTAATTTTAAAGGTATAAACTCTTTATTTCTCATTCAGTGCGCGGGAGAGGAATCGCACCTCCACGTCTTACGACACACGCACCTCAAGCGTGCCTGGCTACTATTACAGCACCCGCGCATATATATTATTTTAATACTGCTTTTGCTGTTTTTCCTCTATTTTCAAAGCTTTTTCTATTTTAATCTTTTTTCTAGATAAACAAACAACTTTCTTATTATAATACATTTTTTTAATTATTTCCATGGCTTCTTTTTTTGCATATTTTAACTGAAAGAAATCTTTCTTTTTCCTTCCAGAAATATGCCCATTAACCTTGGCATATTTTTTTATTTCATCTTGAAGCCAAATAATATGATCAAAACTTGCTGAAGTAAATTCTAAATAAAACATATGACTTGAACGCCATCTTGGGTCCCAATAGGAATAAAAACATCCGTCTCCATCAAAACAACCCCTTAGATAATCAAAAAAATATTTTTTATCAACTAAAATATTCCCTATGGTCCTAGATTTTTTTGCCTTAATACCTATAGATTCTAAAAACTTATAAAATATGACATCACCTAATTGCACCCTATGAGAGAAATTACCATCATATCCAGAAATTGTTTTTCCTATTTTTACGTCTATTTTTAAACATTTCAAAAAATTATTGATTTGTTCCATGTCCTTAGAAACAAAAATAATATGCCGACCATCAGATGATAAATTTCCATCTGTAACCAAAAGACCAATGGCATAAGCAAAATTTGCCGACCATCTTATGTCCACTTTTCCTTGTGGTGTTTGTCCTCTCTTCCCCATATTTATATTATATCACCTCAAGGGAATAGCGTCTACCAATTAATATCAAACTAAAACAGCCCCTCAGGGCTGTTTTTTATTCTGCTTTATTTTCTTCTACAACATCTTCTGCTTTGTCTTCTCTTGATATTGTTATACTCTTTAGTCTCTTCTTCACTTCTTTAACTGCTTTTGTACGTATGTAGTAAAGCTTGTTACGGCGAGTTTTTGATTTTCTTAGGATTTCAATCTTATCAATGTTTGGAGAATATAAAGGGAAAATACGTTCTACTCCTACCCCTGAGGCTACTTTGCGGATAGTAAATGTTGCTCCACTTTCAGTTCCATGCTTACGTGAGAGAACAAGTCCTTCAAATGCCTGAAGGCGAACTTTTCCTTTTTCTAAAATTTTATTCCAGACACGAACAGTATCTCCGGCCTTAAAATCAAGGCTTTTGCGAGCTTTTTGTTCTACTGGTGTAAATTGTACTTTCGTTATTTCCATGGGTTCTACTTTATCATATATGCCTATTTTAAGCAAATTTACACAAGATATGTTTTTATCACCTTCTTAAAATCAGCTGGTAATGGAGATTCAACTGTTTTTACCTCTCCGTTTGAGGTACGAAATGTTATGGACTGAGAATGTAAAGCTAAACGCTTCATTCCTAGGGCCATTTCTTTATTCCCTCTATATAAAGGGTCTGAAACAACCGGATGGTTAATATATCTCATATGTACTCTTATCTGATGAGTGCGACCCGTCTTTGGATATACTTCTAAATAAGAAAATTTATTATCTTGATTTAAACTTTTACTAGAAATATCAGAAAATCTATTGAGAACTTTGTATTCTGTAATAGCTTCTCGAAGTGGAGGCCTTGCCCCCCTACCAGCTGTCCACATACGAATGTCCATTGGGGATCTTCCTATTGGAATGTTTATAAGTCCCCTCTTGCCAGTAGCAAGGGATGCCTTCGGATCAGAGACATGTCCGTAAACAAAAGTTAAATATTTCTTTTGTATTGTATGATTTTGGAATTGTTCCTTAAGCATTAAAAAGGTTTTTTGGTTACGAGCCACAAGAAGAACCCCTGAAGTTTCTCGGTCTAAGCGATGCACAATACCAGGACGTTTTATTTTTAAAACTTCCCCTTTGTATTCAATAGTCATAGGTTCTCCGACTTTCTCAATCTTTTTATCATAATCTAATATAAGGTCAGCAACTATCACATCTTTATCTGTAGTTCGAGCATCAGCATGCACAGCAATACCCGCTGGCTTGTCTATAGCTAGTATATTCTTATCTTCATAAAGGATTTTTAATTTCATAACCACATCTTAGCATATAGTTGAAATATATTAAAAATATGCTATTATTCAAGTATCCAATATTTGCGCGATTAGCTCAGTTGGTAGAGCAACTCATTTACACTGAGAAGGTCGGGGGTTCAAGTCCCTCATCGCGCACAAAGCTCATAAGCCTTTGCCCTCGTAGTTAAATGGATATAACTGCGGACTTCTAAGCCGCTATTGTAGGTTCGATTCCTGCCGAGGGCACAATATAAAAAAAATTCCTTTTTCAAAGGAATTTTTTTTATATGCTTGGGTCTTTATAAGGAGGTAGGCTATTTTTTATTTCTGCCTCTTTTTTTGCCTTACTATCATACAAATCTGTAGTCTTTTTAAGAAGATCTTCATTGAGTAAAACGTGCTTTTCAGATTGTTCTGTCTTAACTTGGAATATTTTCTCACTTTTTATCATATATAAAAGATAAAAACTAAATAAAATTAAGATTAAAATAGAAATAAAAAAAATATAAACTAGAAACATCCAATGTTTGTGTGGGTTAATTATAAAAAAATTTTTTATTCTTTTTATTTGATTTTTAATTTTTAATAAAAATGTATTCATATTTTATAGACTCAAAACTCTAAATGATAGACTGGCTCGCCAGTAAGATTTAATTTTAATAATTTGATCCTCTTCTGTATTTGTCGGATTGTTTGTTTCTGTTACTTGTGAATCTTCTCTAGTAAGATAAAAAGAATTTATCATTATATTATATTGAGAATTCTCTAAAAGAGCTATGGTTTTCATGACATCGGTAAATTTACCAGTTATATTTAATGAGACCGATATTATATTCTTTTCATTTTTTGGAGAATCTACACCTTTAACTATCAGATCAACACTATTCTTAATTCCCATGTCTTCTAAATATTCAACAAAAATATCAATATTGGAAGTACTGACGAGATAGTTCCCTATCCTTTCGTGTGTATCATTAAGTTCTTGCATTTTTGTCTCAAGAATTTTTATGTTATCTTTCTCTATTATCTTTTTTTCTAGAGTAGTGGTCACAGCAGAGATGTGTTTATTCTTATTTTTAATCACATTTAATAAATAAATGAAAATACCCGAACAAATTATAAATAATAGTATTGAGAAGGCAAGTATAAAGTTTGTTTTGTTATTCTTCATATTATTTAAGAGTAAGATAAACAGCAAAGTTGAGTCCTGTTTTCTCTAGAAAACTAGAAATTGGTAAATTAACCACAGAAAAACTTGGATTGATATCAAGAGCTGCTTTAAAATTTCGCAATGCTACCCTGTCACGGGCAGTACCATGAATCTCTAAGGCTAAACTCTTGTCTTTCTTCTGGCTGAGTATTATCTGTGAAAAAGTAACTCCATCCGTACGATTTGATAATACCACCTTTAATATGTCTTCATACACAGAATATTCTGATTTGACAGATGCCAGCAAATCTAATTTGGTGTTGATATCAGAAATAGTAGAATCTAAATTCAAACTTGCAAGATTTTTATTATTATTATTAAATTCTTCAAGTTTATTCTCAAATATATCCTGTTTAGAAGCTGAGAAGAAATATGACGGTAATAACAAAAAAGTAGAAATAAACATGACTAAAGATAATGACAACATAAATATTATAATGAAACGTTTCCAGTATTCTCTATTAATATCAAATTTTTCTTTCTGGGGTAGAACATTCATTATTGGACTGGATGAATAAGAAAATCCCCCAAGAGCCAGACCGAGAACTGTCGCATACCCCAAAGATTCTTCAAAAGACATGTCCGGTACTGAAATATTCATATCTGAAATATTTACCCATGCATTTGCATGATCAACTTTTATCCCCATACTAGCTTCTAGATAATCTGAGAGGCCAGTCAGGTTTGCATCTCCTCCGCATAATACAATACGATTTATTTGATCATGTTTTATTCCGCAATTTTCATGACTCTTCCAGTATTGATATTGTTTATTGAGTTCATCTCTTAAAACTGAAATTCCATTTAAGATAATCGGGAAAATATCTTCAATATTTGAAATACCATCTAGCCCGTATGAGCGTTTCATTTCCTCAGCTTTTTCAAAAGAGAGAGAGAAGTTTTTGGCTATCATGTTCGTCAAATTAATACCACCCAAATCAAGCGTTGTCGTAAAGAAAACCTTTCCGTCATGAACAATAGAAACTCCCGTTCTCGTATCACCAAAGTCTACTATCATCACTGGGTCTTGGTCTTGAGTAGGTATCACAGCACGAGCTATTGCTTGTGCTTCAAGCTCAAAAGACAAAGGTGTAATCCCTGCTTTTTTAAAAACAGACAGATAGCTTTCAATTGTAATTACAGCAATAGCCGAGACTTCTAAAAGTATATTTTTATCAGAGCTTGAAATTATTTCATATTCAAAAACAGTATCTGTAGCCTTAAGAGGAATATGTTCTTCTATCTGGAGTAAGATCATTTCTCTCAAATTGTCTTCTCTAGCCTTGGGTAAAGATAGTGTAAATAAATACATCTGTTCTTCTGGGAGTGATACACGAACAAAATTAAGGTTTTCTTTTTTCTTTAATTCTTTTAAAATAGAAACTAGTTGTTCTTCATCTTCTATTTTCCCCGAAGCAACAACTCCTTGTGGTATCTTTTCTTTCCCAAAACGCCCCAGCCGAAGACCGAGGGGTGTAGTTAGTAGTTCTCCGTATTTAATTGATTGATCAGAAATATCAACCGCGAAAGAATTCATGGCTAAGTATGAAGGAGTGGGGAAATAACGATTATATGATTGCTTCATTATTCTAATATTATACCTCGTAGTAAAATTTTAACAAAGTTTTATTGCACAGTTTTGTGATAAATTAGATAGAATTAAAAGTTAATCTCTTCTTAAATATTTCTCTTTCATAATTTTTATAATAATTGGGATGAATGAAATAAAAATAATTAACAAAGCAATAGGAATTATGTATTGATCTGGGTTTGTTATCATTCCTCCAAATACATACCCGATCATCGTTACTCCAAATACCCAGAAAACTCCTCCAAAAATATTATACAAAAGAAAGGTTCTGTAATGCATTTTCCCTATCCCTGCAACTATTGGTGCAAAAGTTCGAATAATAGGAACAAAGCGAGCAATTATAATTGTATATTTACCGTATTTTTCATAGAATTTTTCTGCATCGTAGATCCTTTGTTTCTTGAAAAAGAAACCTGCATCACTTTCAAAAAGTTTTCTCCCATATTTCTTGCCCGACCAGTACCCTATACTATCCCCTAATATTGCAGCAATAATACAAAATATAATCAAATGATAAATATTGAAAATCCCTTGAGATGCTAAAATCCCTGCAGTAAAAAGAAGTGAATCCCCTGGAAAGAAAAATCCAAAGAAAAGCCCCGTCTCGGCAAAGATGATAAAGATGATTCCTATAAGACCCACTGTCTCTATTAAAAATATTGGATCAAGCATATGATTATCTTACTTTACTCCCAGCACCGACTTCTACTTCTGGAATAAGAAAAATAGGGTGACCATCGAGCCCGTCGACTGCCATCAACATACCATTACTTTCAAGACCTTTTATCACTCTTGGTTCCAAATTTACTATATACAGAACCTGTTTGCCTATTAATTTTTCATAATCAGGATAAAATTCGTGAATTCCTGAAATAATTTGTCTCAACTTTTTGTTTCCCTCAACATCCACCTCATTAAAATCTATCTGGCAACGCAAAAGCTTGTCCGTCTCTGGCACCGGCTCAACTTCGCGTATTGTTCCTACCCTTATATCCATTTTCTTAAATTCTTCGTATGATACGTATTCCATAAATTTTATTTGTTATTATTTTTATCTAAATATCTTTGTAAAATTAAAGCGGCTGCACTTGCATCGGCTCCTACTTGTACCACCTTACCTACTTTTTTTGCATTATTTATTTCCTTCCCTCCCCGCCCTCTTGCTTCTACTGTTGTCATAAATTCTTTTTGAAAGTAAACTGGCAAATCAAGTTCTGCTTCAAGATTCCTTTTAAATTCTTCTATGCTTCCCATTATTTTATTAGGCTTCCCTGATAAGTCGTGAGACTCTCCTAGCACGATAGCCCCGACTTCTTCCGTGCCACAAATATTATGAATCGTATCTACGAGCTCCATGTCATTGCGAACTATTTTATAAGGGAAAGCAAAAGACCCTTCTTCATCAGAAATTGCCACCCCCACCCTCTTTGAACCATAATCTATACCAAGATGTCGCATATATATAGATTACCATAATTGTAATAAAATGGTATTTCTGCTATTATGCATTTTGTATAAATGAAATATAAATATTTATACTAGTTAATGTTTTTTGACAAATTTTGTAGTATACTGGATTAGTGGAAGAGTACAAAAGAAATCCCAATACTAAATGTACAATTTGTAAAACCCCTATTTATAGGAGACCTATTAATATTAAAAATAGCAAAAATGGTAACACTTTTTGTAGCATGAAATGCTATGGAATCTCTTGTAGGAAAGAAAACCCATGTATTGTTTGCGGAAAACTTATTCTGGCAGGTCTACATAAAAAAACATGTGGTAGAAGTTGTGCAAATATTAATAGAGCTGGTACTAAATATAAAATTGGTAGCCCAAAAAGTAAAGTAAAATCGCAAAAAGCACTGAAGGTTCGTTTACTAGATGAAAGGGGTGAAAAGTGTGAGAGGTGTAGTTATGAAAAATATCAAATTTTAGAAGTTCACCATAAAGATAGGGATAGAAAAAATAATAACTTGGATAATTTATTATTAATTTGTCCAAATTGTCATGCAGAAGAACATCTTTTAGAAAAAAGTTGGTTAAATAAAAAGTTTGATTAGAGTAAATGTTATTTAAAAAGTTTTGTTTATTATACGGAGGCGTCGCATAGAGGCTTAGTGCATCGGTCTTGAAAACCGAAGTCCTGAAAGGGACCGTGAGTTCGAATCTCACCGCCTCCGCAAAAAAAGAAAACCCGAAAGGGTTTTTCTTTTTGTGGGATAGAGAATCACTTCTATTTTCTATTTATGTTAAAATATCTCTATGCAAACATCCGTCGTAATTATTGCTCACAATGAAGAAAAATGCATCGCGAAGTGTATCGAATCTATTTTAAATCAAACACAGAAACCAGATGAAATTATTCTCATAATTCACAATGGAACTGACAAAACTTTTGAGATGGCACAACCCTATCCTATCACAACAATAAAACTAGATGGACTAGCTGGTCCGGTTTATGCTCGTATAGAAGGTATTCAAAATGCTTCAAAAGAAATAATCCTTTGTATAGATGGAGATTCTGTCGCTGAAAAAAATTGGGTAGAGGTAATGGGTAAAACATTACAAAGCAATAATAATATACTGGTTGGCTCATATATAAAATTTGAGGGGACAATATTTGATAATTTATCAAATATTTGGAATAAATATTTTTGTGTTTCAAAAAATAAAAAAGCTGTATCATGGCTATGGGGTGCCAGTTTTGCATTCTTTGGTAAAGATAAAAATTTTGTTTTAGATACTTTTAAGAAAAGCGTAGGGGCTTCAAAAGAATTAAATCTTCCGTCTGGAAGAATAGCTGAAGATTATTGGCTAGCTTTATCTATGAATAAAATTGGTAATTTAGAAATTACAAATAAAACATATGTGATAGCTCAAGTAAAAGAAACTTCAATTACAAGATCATTAATACGAAACAGGACCAATCATAAAAACGGTCATCTAATAAAAAAATTCTTTCAACAATATTAAAAACAGCAAGATACGTCTTGCTGTTTTTAATATATATTTTTATTTAATTAATGTATCCTCTCCATCAGCATTCAATATGAAACTGTCGCCTCCATTCAATGTTATGACCCCCTTTCCATCTTTCTTTGCGATAAATGTAATCACTCCAAATTCTTTCTGACTGATAATTCCTCCAGGATAACCACCAGTACGAACAATGGAACCATTTACATTATCTATCGAATCATAACCAGCGACAACAATTGGCATCCAGCTATCATTCCACTGCCAACTATGAACACTGACTAGGTCTGCTGGAAATTTAATAGAAGATTTAAATGTATAATTTTTATTATTTCGAGAGTCTACAGAAACTACTAGTTTTATGACATCCCCCTTCTTCACAACAAGATTCTCTTGCGAAACTTTAAAAGTTGAAGCATAAGCAGGAGTAAATCCAAGTAAAAAAACAGTCAAAACTCCAAAAGCCAATGCCTTGTATCGAATCTGTTTAATTTTTGTGAAATGATTATTCATACTATATGTTAATACTATTATTAATTTTAAAAATATCATAATGATATCTGTTAATAACTACCTCTTTATATTATACACTACCTGAGTTTAAATGTCAATATCTTGGAATAACCCATATACTTATATATAATAAACACATGACAAAATATGAAGCAAAAACAAAAGATAATAAATGTGTATTCTGTGAAATAGTAGAGGGGCGATTTCAAACTCCTGGAATCTTTTGGGAAGATGATAACTTTATGGCCTTTCTTTCTATTGACCCAAATACAGAGGGATTCTCTGTTGTCATACCTAAAAAACATTTTGATGGTGACGTATTAAAAATGCCAAACGAAGAACTTTCTCTACTAACTCTAGCTTCTAAAAAAGTAGCGCAAATATTAGAAAATTTTTATAAAGATGTAGGACGAGTTGGAATTATAATGGAAGGAATGGGAGTAAATCATGCTCATGTAAAACTCTCACCAATGCATGGTACTGAAAAATTAAAAGATGGGACTTGGACCCAAGCCTTATCTCCCAAAGATGTTTGGTTCGACAAATACGAAGGCTACCTATCCTCTGCTGGTGGACCTATGGCAGATTTTAATAAGTTAAAAGAATTAGCAGAAAATATAAAAAATTCTACAAAAAATGATAAATAAAAATTATGAGCAATCAATAAAATTACACAGAAAACATGGAGGCAAACTCGAAGTCGTAAGCAAAGTACCCCTTAAAAACAAAAAAGATTTATCGATAGCTTATACACCCGGCGTCGCTGGAGTCTGTATCGCTATTGCCCAAAATCCAAAGCTTGCAAGAGAGTATACTATCAAGAAAAATACTGTGGCAATCATCACTGATGGTTCAGCTATTTTAGGACTTGGTAATTTGGGAGCCCTAGCTTCAATCCCTGTCATGGAAGGAAAGGCGGCAATATTTAAAAACTTTGGCGGAGTAGATGCCTTCCCTATTTGTCTAGATACACAAGATACAGAAGAAATTATAAAAGCGGTGAAGCAGATTGCCCCAGTTTTCGGAGGAATAAATCTTGAAGATATTTCTGCTCCACGATGTTTTGAAATAGAAGAAAGACTACGTCGAGAATTAGACATCCCTGTCATGCACGACGACCAGTGGGGAGCTGCCACTGTCACTCTCTCTGCCCTTATCAATGCTCTTAAATTAGCAAAAATTAAAAAAGAAAAAGTAAAAGTCGTCATTGCTGGCGTCGGAGCTGCAGGAGTCGCGACAGGGCGACTACTTCACTCCTATGGAATTACCAATACAATTTTTTGTGACAGTCGTGGAATTATAAACAAAAAAAGAAATGATTTAAATAAAGAGAAAAAAGAATTATTGAAAGGTAGCACTATCAAAGAAAGATCTGGTACTTTAGCCAACGCCCTTATAGACGTAGATGTATTTATAGGACTTTCAAAACCAAAAACACTTACAAAGGAAATGATAAAAAGTATGGCGAGTAAACCTATAATTTTTACCCTAGCTAATCCAACGCCAGAAATAATGCCCGAAGATGCTCATAAAGCTGGAGCCTTCATTGTCGCTACGGGCCGATCTGACTACCCCAATCAAATCAACAATTCCCTTGTATTCCCCAATGCATTTCGTGCCATGCTAGATAAAAAGATTCCTCAATTTAAGAATGAGATATTTGTAACTATTGCTATTGCGCTAGCAAATGTAGTCAAGAAGCCCTCAAGAGAAAATATAATTCCCAGCATGTTCGATAAGAATGCCGGAAAGGCTGTGTATAAGGCAGTAGCTTCTTTGTCTAAGAAGTAGAAAGTAGTATAATAAATTTATGGAAGAAATAATCATAGACAAAATAGAGTGGTTCGCACCTGAATACAAACACGAAGAAAAAAGTATAGATTTTCTCTGGGCCATTGGATTAGTTGCCTTGGTTGTCTGTGGATTGGCAATATGGTTCCAAAATTATTTGTTTGCTGTTTTTATTATTATCTCTGGAGCTTCGCTTATTCTTTTTTCTATTCGTCATCCACAAGAAATCCAGTACGCAATTGAAACTAGCGGTATATCCTTGGGTAAAGATAAATATCCCTGGAAAGAAATTAAAGGTTTCCACATCAAAAAAGAAGAAGATTATGCTGTGCTTTTAATAGAATTAAATAAATATCTTCTTCCTGTTTATACAATCCCCTTACCAATAGACCAAATCCCCATAATCAAAGAATCGCTACTAAAAATAATTCCAAACATCGAACTTGAAGAATCAAGATCAATGAAGTTCATGGAGAAATTAGGATTTTAGCTTGCAAATACTCTCCTAATAATGTAGATTAAATCGTGTACATGGTCCCGTCGTTCAATGGATAGGACGTAACTTTGCGGAAGTTATGATGCAGGTTCGATTCCTGCCGGGACCACATTAGAAAAAGCCCAACTCGTTTGGGTTTTTTCTAATGTGGTCCCGAGCAAGCAAACTTCTTTGCTTGCGTGCAGGAAGCGAAAAGCTTTTCGTTTTTCGGTGATAGCCGAAACGAAAAGGTATACTGTCCTCGTAGAGGAAGATATCATGCCATCCCCCTTTTCATGCTATAATAATCTTGCAGTCGTATTTATTATAAATAATTTAATTTTAAAAAATGGAAAACGAAGAAAAAAAGGTTACCTGTTGTGAAGGAGATGCAAAGTGTGAACATGGCATGTCTCATTGCTGTCATAATTGGAAGAAATGCCACATGATGAAATGGGTATTGATTATTATCGCTTTAATTATTGCTTTCTGTCTGGGTTCACAATGGGGCCAAGAAAGGGGCGAATGGCGAGGAGATCGTTTTGATCGTGGAAATATGATGAATTGGGGTAGAAATAAGATTGATAATACTTATAATGCAAATTCCGAGAAAGCAGTTGGTGAAGTAACTGTTGATGTAAATAAAAATCCTGTTGCTCCAGTACAATAAAAAATCAAAATAAAATCTCCAGAAGCAAGACTTCTGGAGATTTTATTTTGATTTTTTATTTTGTGATTCTTGAAAGTTGAGACTTCTTGCGAGATGCAGTATTTTTCTTTATTACTCCCTTTTTAGAAGCTTTGTCTATAACACTATAAGCACTTGGTAGGAGCTTCTTTGCTTCATCCTTTTTCTTTTCTTTTAAAAGTTTCTCTATGTTTTTAACTGCTTCCTTGATAGCTTTCTTACTGCGATCATTGGCAGCTTTTTTAACCAGAGATCCTCTTAATGCTTTCTTGGCTGATTTTGTAATTGGCATAATATATAATTACTAATTAATAATTACTAATGACTAGTTTAATAAATTCTTTGACTGAGACAGTTAAACAATACCAGAAATAGCCGAAAAGAGCAATATTTGCTATTATTTATATATGATCGCATATTTAGAGGGTAAAATTATACATGGGACAGATAAGTTTGTAATAATAAACACAGGCAGTGTAGGGTATAAAGTATTTCTCACTCCTGACACTATTTTAGACTGCTTAGAAGGAAGCGACGCTTCATTGTTCATATATACAGCAGTTAGAGAAAATTCTATAGACTTGTTCGGATTTAAAACCATAAAAGAATTATCCTTTTTTGAGCTTCTCTTAGATGTTTCAGGTATTGGTCCTAGGTCAGCATTGGGTATCATTGCTATTGCTCCTATTGAAACGATCAAGAGAGCCATCGCCACAGGAGATGTAGGATACTTGAACAAAGTTTCAGGAATAGGTAAGAAAACAGCAGAGAAAATAATAATAGAACTCCGGGACAAACTTCAAAATTACAAAGAAGGTGGAGACGTCCCCAGTACACTTCGTGAAGAAGGCGATATTATAGAAGCCCTCAAGTCACTTGGTTACTCTCAGAACGAAGCTCGTGATGCCATGAAAGGTGTCAGTGTATCTATCGAAGGCACCAATGCTAGAATCAAAGAAGCCCTCCGTCTCCTAAGCATCAGATAAAAACTTGTCCCGTTAGAAATTCTAAATTAGTAATAAGTAATTATTAATTAATAATTATAAAAATGCCTGAACTACCCGAGGTTACAACTACAGTAAATGGTTTGAAGAAGGCCTTAAAGGGTCTTGCCTTTTTAGATGTTTGGACTGATTTATCGAAGGATAACCCAATCAAGCAATTCAGGAATACAATTAAAGATAAAAAATTCTTTTTAAAATTTAGAAAAGAAATTAAGGGAGCAAGAATAGTAAGTGTCGAAAGAAGAGCCAAGAATATCTTGATAAATTTATCAAACAAGAAGACAATCCTCATTCATCTTAAAATGACAGGTCACATCATTGTGGGTCAGTATAATTATGATAAGAAAAGTAATAAGTGGTCACCAGATGAAAACGAAAGAAAAGCCCTTCATGACCCTTACAATCGATTTATCCATGCTGTCTTCCATCTTTCAAACAGCAAACACATGGTCTTTTGTGATTCTCGCAAATTTGGAAAGATAACAATGTTAGATACAAATACAGCTCATAGTTCTATTCATTTGAGTAACATAGGCAATGAACCTCTTGATAAGAATTTTAGTTTTGAAAAATTCAAAGAAAGACTTTTGTTGAAACCCAATAAAAATATAAAAACAGTTCTTATGGATCAGTCGATCATAGCTGGCATTGGTAATATTTACTCAGACGAAATGCTCTGGATTTCAGGTGTTCATCCTGAATCAAGAATACAAAGTATCCCAAAGAAGCATTTAGTACTTCTGTATAAATCAATGCAAGAAGTTTTGAATAAAGGAATAGATTTCGGGGGAGATTCTATGTCAGACTATCGAGATATAGATGGCAAAAGAGGTAATTTCCAGAATCATCACAATGTGTATAGAAAGAATAAAGAGCTTTGTGGTAAAAGGGGGTGCCGAGGTGTTATAATGAGAAAAGTGTTAGATGGGCGTAGTGCACACTTTTGTGACACACACCAGAAATTATTCGTTTAGCGTCGCGTTTCAATGGACAGTACGCGACATGCGGATTACCAAATTCGAAGCTTGGCAATTTTGCAAAATCAAAAATTATGGCAAAAAAAATAAAAGTGAAGAAGATTTATTATAATAGGGGTGAGATGAGTTTGGGAATGGAAATTATTTTGTTTATGGTAGCAATCTTTGTAATTTGGGTATTAATGGGTAAACCTAAATCAGAGAATGTCGACAAGCCTTTCATAAAAGGACAAAGTACACTAATCGTTCAATAAATTAGAAAAAATAAAAGAAGAGCTACTTCACTTTTTATTTTTGTAGTATCCTAAATAATGCCACTCCGCAAGCAACAGACACATTCAGTGATTCTTTCTTTCCGTACATTGGTATCTCTACTATCTTGTCGCAAACTTTCAGCACTTTTTTATCCAAGCCTGTAACTTCAGGACCTAGTATGAAGGCCATCTTTAGTGGCTTTTTATATTTTCTATAATCTATAGACTTTTCACTTTGCTCTAGTGCCACTATTTCATATCCTTCTTTCTTCAGCTTTTTTATTAAAGGCATTAGACTTTCTTTATACTCCCATTTTATCCACGTCTCTGCTCCAAGCGCCGACTTCCCTATATCCTTCTGTATACGACCATACTGATCTGTGGGCCTTGGAGTACACCCTACTAGATATATCATATCTATCCCTACCGCATCTGCCGTTCTGAAAATTGCCCCCACATTTATCGCCGAACGAATATCAGGAAGGATTAAAATATTTGAATTTTTATTAATTTTTAATTTCATAATTATTATATTTCAAAAATTGTTTAACTTCATCTACTTTTAGATCATATGCGCGAACAAACGAATCATCTACATGAGCATACAATACACCTCCACCTTTACTTGTTTCTACAAATTGGCTAGCAAAGGTAATCGTAATAGCTTCACTGTCTTGAATAAATGGTTCTGGGGAAATCCAATCAATCTTACCAATTTCATAATCATAAATAAAAAGTCCAATACTAAACATTCCATATTTAGTACTTCCATCACTCATTTTTTGATTTGCTTCACGTCCATTTATGACCCCTAACAATTTCCCTTCTCCTACATCTATAAAACTTTTTGGAAACAGCGGTCCGGGTGAAGCATGCCCACCAATCCAAGGTATGTTATGTTCCCTAGGATGAAAGACAATATTTCCATACTCCCAATCTTTGTCCATATCTTTTACTATAGCAACTTGAACAACAGAATAAGTTGCCTCTCCTTGTTTATCTCTTGATTCAATAAGATTATAACGAAATCCATTTTTATTTATTGGGACAATAGAAACTTCTTTTGCACTCATATTGCCTATATCAAGCAGAACAGGCATGGTCATTTCTAGTGAATCTAAATCTTTCCCTACAGCATGTCCCAAATGAATTTTGATTTTTTTACTTTTATCTTTGTATTTAATAGGAATTGTAAAGTATACATGCATCAAATCATTTTTTTCATCTATATAAATATCAGGGTCTTCTAACCCAATAAATTCCCAATCAGGTTCTACGAGCTGATCTATAATTTCCTTTTTGTTTTTTATATTTAAACGTTCACCAATTTTAAATTGCTCAAGAGAATCAGAGCTTATTTTGAACAATTCACTTCTGTCTGTATATCCTTTAACTTGTACATCCCCTTCACGACTTATTATGCACCTTACTATTCCTTCTTTGTAATCTTTTTTAGGATTAAGAGTAATAGCCATCACATGTTTGAATTGATCATTTGCTTCTATAACTTTCCCTTCATGTTGTATATAATATTTATTCATAATTTTTACCAAAAGCATTCCATGGAAGTTTCATGCCACTATCAGGAAAATTATTTATAATCCACGTTGCAAAAGTATTACTGTTTGGTCCCCGAAAATGATAAATATATTTGTGTTTATAATTTTCTGGAGAGTTCTCTATAAATGAAATCATCTTGGAAGCTAAATCCCCTTCGACAGAACCAATTAATTTAATTTTAAATGTTGGTTTTTTTGAAAAAATAAAAAAACCTAATCCTTGGAATAAAGGAAAAAGATTTTTATATAAGTGTCCCCACTTTTCCTCGGCTTTGTATCCTTTAATATGAATAACTTCCCATCTGGATAATTCTCCTTTTTTATTTAATACAAACCAAGGGTGTATAGCAAAAATAAAAGGAAAGGTAACTCTTGATTTAAATAAAAATACTTGATATTTATTTAGGTCTATTAAATTTTGGTAATTATTTTCCATTTTATTAATAAACCTCTTTTTTATAACATTCTTCACAATAAATAACATAATCAGAATCTTTATCTATTGTCGTCTTTATATTTTTTCCACAAGAAGAATCCCCGTGTTCATGTGTTACAGTATTTTGATAAATACCATTGCTTAAGTTATTCCCCTCACACATACATTTCACATCTCGCAATTGTGTAGAGTTTCTATAAGCAAGCCTACGATAATGCCTACAATTAGGGCATTGTTTAGGCAACGGAAGATTTCTTCTTCTATAAAAAGAAAGCTCGTCTGGAATTATTTTAAATGCCTTAGTGCAACCATGTTCACAGTCACCATTATGTTCACAAGAGATGACTTCCCCTGTGATTGAATCGGGAACATCCTTTATGTCGTTTGGTAATGAATTAGCTGGCATCGTCACTTTATAATTTTTCTCTTCAAAATTACCCCACTTCATTCCCCTTTCTTTAGCATATTGCTCATTCTGTGGAAAATATTCGTGAGCAACAGTATCATTGTACGGAAATGGAGAAATATAAAGTGGGAAGAATTCTCCATATTCTTTATCTTCTCTCATTTTAGATTTTATTTTAGATAAAAGATTGTCATAATCTTCTTTTGAATACTTAATATTAAAAATACAATATTCTGTATCTTTAAGACCCACACACCCAAAACAATTTGAGCAGTTCTGTAGAAACCAACTGTATTCACAATCTCGCGACCCATCATATACTCGAACACAAAAATGACAATTACTACTATGCCCTGTCGTTGCAGTAGCTTCATAGGTAAGCTCTGTGGACATTCCTGAGTATGTATCCATAGAGTCACTAAATCTAGAAGAATCCCAAATATATGCACAATTCTGTAAGCCTTTCACACTAAATACGTCGTGAGAATCTTTTGAGTCAAATATCATGTCCCCTGTTACATTGTTTGACCTCGTTATCGTCAAATTTCTCCTAGGAAATTTTTTTAATAAATCTTCAAATTCTTTAAGAGCTTTTTGTTGTCCCTCCTGTGTTGAAAGCTGGTATGAATCAATTATTTTTTTATAATCGGTACGAGAATATTGCTCGTTTTTATAGTAGCATTGCTTGTTCCTCATATCAGTACACATAAAGCAATCCACACAACCAACACAGTTATATAGAAAAGATGAATCAGAACATTTCTCGCAAAAATGAATAAATTGACTATTACTACAAGCAGAAACATTTACACTTTCATATAGAAATTCAGAATTCTCAATCGCTTGGAAACAATCCGTGCAATCACTCGAGTGATTACCTCTATATGTGTAGAGCATATTTTTAGAATTATGAGTTCGAGAGCAAAGATAGCAATTAGAAGCCCCACCCATATCTTGATTGTACTCACAATTTTCTGAATTTCTGACAAAAAGAGAGGCTAGAGGTACTTTCTTTGCAAATTCATAAAATTGTTCAAAGAACTTTGCATTAGAATTATAAGTTACTCCATATTTAAAGGGGTCAAAATCGTTAGAGAAATAATAGTCTTTATCACAAATAGTATAAGGGCAATCATCCCGATAAATAGAGATGATTTTCTTGCCAGTTACATCGCAAGTTCTCCTGTATAAATTTCTTTCATTTCTATGTACCATACGGCGAATAGACCTACACTCTGGACACCATGTAGGGGCAGGAACCCTGATTTTCTCATAAAATGAAAAATCATCTGGTTCTATGGTGAAATCTTTCTTACAATTCTGACATATTTTTGTTTCTGGATTCATATTATCTTTTAATATTATTAATAAACCTCTTTTTGAAAGCACTTTTTACAGTAAATTGTCTCTGGTCTATCAGGAGAATAGGGAGTCTTAAATTGAACATCACATTTTCCTGTGTGGTCATGGCTATCTTTACTACACATACAAACCCTGGACCACAACTTCCATGGCAGAGCCCTTTTTAATCTTATAAAATAACGACAGTTTGGGCAAATTCTTGGAAGAGATAGATTCATGCGTTTATAGAATTGTAATTCTTCTGGAGCAATACGAAATGCTTTTGTGCATTGATGATTGCAGGACCCTCCATGTTCACAGCTAATAGTCTCTTTCAAAATTGAATCTGCTACATCAGAAATATCATCTGGAATATTTGTATATTCTAATGTAGATTTATGGTCTCTATCTAAATCGTCAAACCATTTGTAATTCTTTGCAAGAGCTTTCTCTTTTGATAATGGGAATTGTTCATAAGCCATTGTTTCATTATATGCAAAAGGAGAAATCTCTATGGGGAAAAATTCACCAAAAACGTATTTGCAGTTATTTTTATCGACATATGGCATCTCTTCCATATGTTTAATTATTTTAGGCAAGATTTCTTCATATTCTTCCTTTGTATATTGTTTATTTAGAATACAATACTGCTTCTTCTTTAATCCAACACAGCCAAAAATGTTTTTACAATCAATACATCCCTCACTATAGTATGAGTATGTAGACCCGAAAACACGAGAAGAGAAGGTAATCTCATAATTCCCTCTCCCACTACATATTGATTCATACATTCTTTCTCCCCTCCCAGAATCTAGTATGTCATAAGAATCGGTCACAGAATTAACTGAATAAGTGACATATTTAATATTTTCTGATTTCCAAATATAAAAAGAGGACCAACAATTTTTAGAATTTTCAATAATATCCCCAGTGCAATCGATTGCGTTTATCTGTTTAGAAAAGCAAACTATTGAATCTTTCATTAATTTACCGTATTCCTCAACTAGCTTTTTCCATAAATCATAAGAGTGTAAATTCTCTTTTGTAATAGCTTCTTCATATTCACTCTTTGAGAGTTTCTTGTTTCTAAAAATATAATTCTGTTTCTGTTGATTCGAAGACATGAAGCAATTCTGGCAGTTTGAACAATTAAAAAGGAAGGAAGAGCTTATGCATGAATCCGATCGTGTTAGATATGAACAGTCATAACTATGATTTGAGTCTACGACTTCATAGCAAAGTTCATCTTCTTTAAAACTAAGAGAGTCAAAACACATTCTATTTTTCTTATTTACAAATACTGAATAGTAGACATCTTCTGAACTGGCAACATTATGAGAAAGATAAATATTCTTACTACTATAGGTATAATTAGCATATTCACATCCACCACTATTGTTACCTGATTGTTCTAAGCAAAGCAACGGAACATTTCTCCTTAATTTTTCATATTGAGTAAAAAAGTTAGTGGAAAAGTCGTAATCAATTCCATATAAAGATGGATCAAATTTATCAGAGAAGTAACACTTAAAACACCAATTTTTGTATGGGGCTTTTGGATTAAATATGGAAACAGTGTTTTCGCCACAATTATCACACTTTCGGTTATATATATTACGAACATTAAAAGTCGCCATCCTGCGAATCAATCGACATTCAGGACAAAAAGTAGGGGGCGGGACTTTCATTTTCTCATAAAATGAAAAATCATCTTGCTCTATTATGAAGTCTTCCTTACAATTCTGACAATTCTTGGTTTCTGAATTCATGTTTAGATTATATCATAAAAAATTCATGCCTCTTAAATGTACTAAAATTGCCATAATAATCACTTTACAAAATTTGACTTTAATTGATTTTTCTGGTTATATGATAAAAACCGATCGTTGAAACTCTAAACCACCCAAAAACCCCAAGTATGGAAAACGATTCAAAAATCATTGTGCACATAGACCCATTTGAGGCAGAATTTGATAGCTTTAAATCTAATTTAATTGAATTTATAAGGATTCACGTTAGTTTTAAATTTGATATCCAAAGTTTAAATTTTAGAATAAAGTATTTCTTTTCAAGAAACAAAGGAGGGTCAATTGTAATTTATTGCACTGACCGAAATAATCTTTTTGAAATTATTAATCTCTTAGAAAAAAGCGAATTGTATTCAAAAAGATTAGGCATAGAGGAGAATACTATTAAGGTAAATCAGCTTGAAAGATTTGATATACCAGAAAAGATAACTTTCTTGAAAAAACTCTTCTCAAAATTAGAAGGATTATTACCTGAAAGCTTCATTATTGAACCACCCACGACAATCTTAGCTGGTGAATTAAATGATGAGGGATTTATCAGAATTACTTTAATTTTCTTCAAAACAGATTATGTGGACCAATTTATATCCAAGATTCCAAATGGTTGGAATTATGAGACCCTTGGTCTTAAAAGAATGGTGATCAGCCTAGATCTATTGGATATAAAAGAATTCACTTTAGAAAAAAGTGATTCTCTAAAAAATGGAAAAGTTAACCCTATTTTTATCTATCCACGAAACACTTTCACTGAAGATGATTCTTTAGATATTAATCCAAGTGAGAAAAAGTTGAGATATATAAACCCATCTATCTCTTATTTTGGAAAATTATTTGAAGACGAAGACTTCGAAACAGTTAAATTACCAAAAAAAGTTGATGTTGATATAGGTTCATCATTTATGAAAAAACCTATTAAAATTAAAGAATTTAAAACTAAAAAACAAGTTAAATCAGACACTATGGTTACTAAAGATGCAGGATTAACAGCAATCACGCAAAGTCGTAAGGCTTATGCGGGACATTTTATTGCAAGGCTTCAAACAGTTTTTACGGCCTTCAATTCAAGTATAAAGCTAGAAACCGGTAGGTTTACTTATACAGCTGAAGGATTTGATTTCTCGGTTCCACCGCAATTTTCTGAGCTCGTAAAAAACTTTCTTGAAAAAAACAAGGAACCCTACAAACATAAGGGTTCTGGAAAATTTTCTATTATTTATTCTGATAAGTATTCTCCTCCGTCACCAGACAAAGATGAATCAAAAGTCTTAATAAAGCTTTGTGGAAATGAGAGAGATAGTGTATTACGCATACTTGCAAACAATAACTATTCTCATAAAAAAGGAGGCAGAGCAAAGAAAAAACCGGGAGTTTTTGGGGTTAGTAAGACCTCGAACATTGCGGAACATCTTATGATGATCTTGTTTATTTCAAACAAACAACTAGATACTTTAAATCAGATATTTAAAATAGTAGTAAATTACTATTCAGATCATGAAAAAAAAGATTTAGTTAATGTAAGAAAGGATGATAAAGAATTCAAAATTATTGTCTCTTATCAACAAGATTTTTTCAAAACGGAAAAGGATGATAATCAAAACAACCAAGCGAATGATGTCATCAATAAAAACGAGGAAGTATTGCATCAAGAAGGTACTAGTAGCACTGAAAATGCCCATGAGGAAATCATTGTTCTCGCGGAATTAGCTCACGAGGAAGAGGAAGACATTGATTCTCAAATTGAAAAGCTTCAACAAATGAAAGAACTCAAGAGGAGAGAATTCCTTGTTTCCAATTACGATTCCATGACTGACATCATTTGGGGTTGCCTTACAGAGAAAAATATTAAGATTTTTGTAGAAGAAACCACTGAAGAAGAAGGGCTTCAATCCTTATCTCAGGTATCTGTCAAAAAACTTAAGTATCTTGTCTCTTTAAAGGTTTTGGAGAAACTTAGAAATAAATAGTACAAGAAGTAAATTTACAAAGCCGCGAACCATTAATTATATGGTAGCGGCTTTTTTATTTCATATAACATGATTATAAATATACTTGTTAGTTTTTATTGCTTACAAATCATACTCCCAATAAGGTTGCCATTTGAACTCTAGGGATAAACATTCTTCTAGTGTTTTTCCAGTCAGTGTATCTAGTCCGTAGTGTGTGGCACGATGTCCAACAACCAAGACTGTTTTATCAGAATATTTTTCTTTCAATTCATTATAGAACTCGTGAACCCTTATCATTGCTTGATCATAACTTTCTCCATTTGGAAATGGTATTTTAATAGCATTAGGCCTCATTGACCAAACTAATTCTTTTGATTTACCATCAAAATCTCCATAATTAAGTTCCCTTAATCTCTTATCTACTATTATTGGTATAGTATCGCCAAAAGCTATTCTGACAGTATCAACAGCTCTCTTTAAGTCAGAACAACAAATCAAGTCAATATTTATACCCTTAAATCTTTCGGCGAGTTCTTTGGATTGCTCTATTCCAAGTGGAGACAATTCAACATCTTTCCAGCCAGATGCTAACTTAGCTTCATTATCAAAACTTGTTGAATGTGGTGCAAAATATATTTTCATAATTAGATTATATCACAGTCATTAGTCTCTTATAATTATGTTGATTTTATAGTTAAAATATGGTACTTTTGTGTATAGTTATATCAACGTATCCTCTCGTAGCTCAGTTGGTAGAGCAGCTCCCTTTTAAGGAGATGGTCGTAGGTTCGATTCCTACCGAGAGGACAATGCAGTAGAATTTATAATAGTAGAAAATCCTTTTGATTCATAAGGATTTTCTCTATTTGGTTTTTTGTAAAATGCTTGTTCTAACTTCAAAAGTTCAGCAAAAAGTAGGGACGGATAGGATTTTATTATAACTTCATCTTTTATCTCAAATTTCTCCCAAAAGAATGCTAAAAGATGTCTTTTTAGGTTATGTGGTGCCTTTGAATATGTATCATAAATATTTCTTGAAAGATTTAATACTTCTTGGGCGACATCCATATTTATTCTTCTTTCTTTTTCAAGTTCAATCGTCCTTTTATTAAGACTTTCTAATTCTTCGTTTATTTCTTCTTTTATTCTTCTAAAATCATCATCTGTAATCACATTAGCTAAAAGCTTATCCTCGGCTGACTTTCTTTTTAACTCAAAAACTGTCTTTTGATTTATAAGTGATTTTCTTTTGTCGTCATAAAGCTTTCTTCTTTCATAAAATACACTTTTAACCTTTTCAATGACTAAGTCAATAAATTTCTGACTAAATTCAATCTCTTTAAATTTATCTTCAATCATACTTTCCAATTTATTAACTTCTACATATTTTCCACAACCATTTCTATTGGTGCAATGATAATAGCCTATTCTCTTGTTTAAATGATATTCTGCTGTATATCTGCATTGATGAGTATGACACCTAAGAAAACCACTTAATAACCATTGATACTTTCTTCTCCTACAAAGATGTCCGTTTTTCATTGTTAATAATCTTTGAACTGAATAAAATAATTCTTTATCCATTAAGTGTTCATGCTTACCTTCTTTTAAATGAACCTTACCCCAATGAACTTCTCCGATATAAAAAGGATTTCTAAGAACATCATACAATCTGCTATAAGTTAACTTTTTTCCATATTTAGTTCTTAATCCTTTTTCATATAGAATATCTGTTATATCGTAGACACTAAAATTTCCTGTAGCATAAAGCTCAAATCCTTTTTTAACAAGGGGTGCTACTTCTGGATCTTTAACCACAATTTTCTGACCAGCTCTTTCAACTGTCGGGTCTAGTCTTGTTATATTTTTATATCCAAGTGGAGCAAGTGCAGGAAAATATCCTAACCTCGCTTTTCCCTCCATTGTCATAGTTACCTTATCAGAAGTTATATCTCTTTGATATTGATTTACAATAGCAAACATTGAGTCCATCATTTTTGAACCCGCTGAATCATCTAAATTGGGTAATTGAATAAAAAACAATTCAACATCATTGTTGCGAAACAAAGCTCTTAAATAAAGATAGTTTTCTGTATTACGAGCGATTCTATCACTATGAACAGTAAATACGGCATCAATTTTCTTCTCAATTGAGAGCTTCATTAATTGTTGCATTCCTGCTCTTTTCAAACTTCCACCACTTTTCCCTTCATCTTTAATTATTGCCAAGATAGAATAGCCTGCTTGTTCGGCTTTTTCTTTACATAATCTTTCTTGTTCTTCAATAGACAAACCTTTATCTGCTTGGTCTTGAGTGCTAACCCTACAATAAATTACTGCTATTTTTTTCTTTATTTCTTCTTTTTCTTTGTTCATATAATTATGATATTTTAATTATCATATCTTTAGTTATTTTCATCAACCCGAGTTATGACTCCGTCTTCTTTAAGACAAAAAGAGTGTTTATTATGTGCCTCTTTCTTCCTAATAATTATTTCTGATATCTCAAGCTCTTTTAAGGCTATCTTTATTATAGATTTTTTATAAGTGTCTTTTAAGGCATCCTCAAAATCTTGATTGAAGACAGTTTTTTTACCTTCTAATATCTCTAATATGGCTTCTTTGGCTTCTTCTGTTTGTTCTTTAGAAGAATTAAATACCCCAGAATACTTAAAACCTATAAATTCTTCATCCTCGATTATATCTATATTAAATGGTTCTAATTCAGTAGCTTGTCGGAGTTTTAAGGTTTCCATGGTAATACACCCTTTTTCTTTCCCTTTTTTAACAACAAAAGCAGTATCAACAAAAGCTAATATATCTGATGAACCTCTTAAGCTTTGACCTGAACTTTTTTGATAACCATTTTCTTTTCGATGATGATGAACAAATATAACAGTAGCCCCCAGTTTATTGATTTTTGTAAATTGTTGTAATACTTTAGACATTTGTTTTGCGTCATTTTCATCACCCGAATGTATTCTAACTAATGAATCAAATATCACCAGTTTTATATTAAATTGAGTTATTTTTGAAATGAGATCGTCAAAACATTTTTTATTATCAATTCCAAAATCATCACTTTTAAAATATTGAATTGTTGCATCTTCTGGAATTTTAAGTTTCTTTATGCGTTCTTTTACTAACCGTAAATGATTTTCTCTATCAACCACTAAAACAGACCCTTGTTTTACCTTAAAGTTTTCTAAAAAATCTGTGCCAAGAGCAACACACCTAGCAATATCTTGAGTAAGCCAACTTTTATAATTACCTGGGCTCCCCGAAATTACAGCAGTCCCTTCAAGTGGTATTAAATTTTCGATAAGCCACTCTTGTGGATCAAAATTTAATGCTAATATGTCTTTAACACTAATAAGACTAGACCCTTTATAATCAATATCCTTAGAGTCATCTTTATTTATTTTTATTAATTCTGTTGTAGAAGATTTTTCTATTATATTAATTCCTAATTTTTCTAAAACATCTTCAACTTTAAAACCTTTCTTACAAGCTGAACAATTTACATAACCTGTTCTCATATCTATATTAAGAGTGGCTGTATCATATCCTGCATACGATTTATCACAGAAAGGACAATAAGTTGCTATATAATCACCCATGTCCTCAAAAACTATTTTATTTTTTACTAATATTTCTTCTATATTCATATTGATTTTGGTGTTTAATTTTTAATTTCCTCAAAATAAGATTTCGAGTCTTTGTCTTTAGGAGTATGGATTTCATCAATAAGTGCGACTAAAATAAGAGCAAATTGCTCAATAGTTTTTTCTCCTATTTCATTTTTATTTTTTTCTTCCACACATAAATTATAAAATTTATGTGTGTATCCTAGTATTTCTCTTTATTTCTCCCTTATCCAAATATGGCTTATTACTAAAAGAAAAAACCAGTATTTTTATACTAGTTTTAAGAGAATTCACGAGAAATTATTTTTTATTATTAAATTCTATTTCTTTACCATCTTGCATTGCAACAAACAAATCCATATCGTATGGTAATTTTTGTTTTATTTCTTTTATATATCTAAATAAAGTTGCATCTTTCCCAGTTAATGCTCTAAGAATAGACTTTTTGTTTATATTTTTTCCTCTTTTTTTACAAAGTTCTATTATTTTTTTATATTCAACTTTTCCACCTTCTGGTTTTAATGAATAAATTACATCTAAAATAATAGTGTATTTTGTTTTTTTATTTTTTATATAAAAACGATTTCCATCATAGTAATAATTTCCATCATCTTTTTTTGCCAACCATAATGTTGGTAAGGAAACTGGTTGCTCTTTCTTTTTTATAATTTTATTATTTTTATATTTTTTATTAATAATTTGTATTAATGTATTAAATTTTTCTTTATCATCTGTAATTCTAATGCAAACCTCTTGTTCTGCAATCTTTTGACCATCTGTAATTTGAGTAAATTTTATTACTCCTAACTCTTTGTCTAATTTATGCAATAAATCAATTATTTCAAATCTGTTAAGACTATTAGGGAAATCTATAAAGGGAATATATATGATATATGGCTTGTTATTGATAGATAACCTAATATCAATTACTTCCAAAATAGTTTTTATTTTTTCTATATCACTTTCAGTATAGCTAGAAAGTATATTTTCTATGTTATTTTTAGTCATAATATAAATATTTTAGTTTTCAGCTTTTTACCCTATATAGTAGATAAAAAACTAAAAACTAGCTTATAGTTCCTATTTTACACTAAAGTTGGTATAATTACAGCATAATTTAATATGTGGAAAGTAGCCTAAACCTTTAGGAATAAAGGCATGGTGAAAGTAAGTCAGATCGTGCATAAAGAACCCATCATCATGGGGTTGCACGATCTGCCGTATCTGGAAACGGATATGAGAGGCTTCGGTCTCTACCTATGTGGTGGGCTTTTTATGTTCCACCACATAATTAATATTTAATCTATCTAAATATATGTCTAAAATATTAGCTTGCACACAATGTGGTTACATAGGTAAAACAGAAACAGCGATAAAAGGAAACATGGGAGTAGAAATAGTTTTATGGTTACTCTTTATTATTCCGGGTTTAATTTATTCAGTATGGAGGTCTTCTTCAAGATATCAAGTTTGCCCAAAATGTAAAAATCAAAATATGATTCCATTGGATTCGCCCAAAGCTCAAAAAATGGTTAAGGAAGAATTACCTCAAGAAGAAATAGATAAGATAAATAAAAAACAAGAGGAAGGAAAAAAGGAAGAAATAAAAATAAGGAAAAGAGTAATGATTGGTCTTGGTATCTTTTTAGCCTTTGCATTGTTAATTGTTATTCTTTCTAAACTTGCCTACTGATGGATAATTCAAGTATCTATTTTTGATTATTTAGTTTTCTGTTATAACTGACTGTATCTGTGTGAACTATTGTTATATCTATGCCCTCAACTTCATTGTCTGGGTCAATATTAAGTGATCCCCTAGCTTTCCCCTCATCTCTATCAAACACTTCGGCAATACCCTTAATAGCTTCTCTGTCGGGAGCTTTAGTCGCTATCTTTAATAAATTAGAAATGATAGCTTCGGCATAAGTAATATATTTGCCATCAATTTCTATATCACTCTGTTTTTCAAGTGCTTGTCTAAGTAATGTAGATAAGTGCTTCTTTCCTTTTGGTGCTCCGTTAGGATTTAAAGATTTAGAACCAGGAAGAATTTTTCCAAACTCATCTCTTAAAACACCAGTATTAACTGGAGGTTGCCCAGTTATTGTGTTTTGTTCATCATTAAATTTTTCTGTATCTTTTGTCATTAATATCTTAATTATAAATTATCTTCAAAAATGTTACCCGTCCTAAATATGTCATTTCATATGATTCTCGCAAAACATCGCTTGTCTTGCTCATATTTCTTAATATCGATGGTTTCTGTATGGTCTGCTGTTTTCGCTGTGTAAATCGCATTGTCTTAGCATATAATCGCTTTTTTGTGTGGACTTAATGGAACTTATTAGGGTTTATAGGCTAAATTACAATATAAGGTATAATGTAGAGACATATGGCTAAACAAAAAACACAAAAGCAAAATATAGGAAATGCTGGGGAGTATTACATAGCTTCGAGATTATCTGCTCTTAATTTTGTAGCGACAATAACCCTTGGTAGAGCTGAAAAATATGATATTCTAACACTTAGCCCAAAAGGAAAATTATCAAAGATATCTATAAAGACGAAAGAGGTTGAAAATACAAATGGTTTTATTTTATCTATTAAAGACGAAACAGGACAATCAGATGACTTCTATTATATTTTTGTAAAATTGAATGAATTTGAAAGAGAACCAGATTTTTGGGTTATTCCAAGTAATATAGTTTGCCCTCTTCTTAGAGAAGGTCATGATAAATGGAGAAATACACTAGGAAAAAATAATAAAAAACATGGGGTATCAAATGTAAGATATTTACCAATAAGACTAAAAGGTAGCGATAAATTGTATTATCCCCAAAATTGGGAAACAAAAATGGAAAAATATTATAAGAATTTAGAGCAATTATTATAGGGATCTTGAAAAATAACCTAATATTGTTATGTAAATTGCATTTTAGTCGCAGATAATCGCTGTTTTACATAAAACTTAGTCGTTAAAAGTTGTTGTTTGTGATATAACAACACATATGGCTAACCCACATGCAATACAAATTCATTGTGATGGAGCAATGGATTATGACAAGGGAAATACTGGAGGAAATGGTTTCTTTATAGAATTTCCAGACTCTTTTAATATTGAACCAATATCTCGTTCGATTAGAAATGATGGACAAGGAATACACAGACTAGAAATAATTAGCCTTATTGAAGCTATGAATGCGTTATTGTTATTTGCAAAAGATAATTCTAAATTAGTAAGGCAGTCTTCTGGTGTAGAATTATATACAGATAGGATTAGTGTTACAAAACTTGTTAATCCATATTGGATAAAAGATTGGAGAAAAAATAATTGGCTTAATTATGAAGGTAAGGCTATTAAAGATAAAGATTTACTTGATAAATTAGATAAGACAAGAACAAAACTATCACAAATAATAGGCGGTCAAATTTCAATAAGTTATGAAAGAGAAAAGAAAAATAAGGTTGCTGATAAATTGTCAAAAACAGCTAAAAAGATAGGGGTAAAAGGTTCAACATTAGCAAATAAAAAACAAAGATCTGTAACAAAAAGATTTTATGACGGTAAGGAAGTATTTTATCCTAAATTAAAACTGGGTGAGATCGAAGCTCGTGTTTATGCATGGGAAACAGTAGGAAAACAAGTAGAGGTTTGTTTTGAAATATGCTCAGAATATTTACATGGTGGTATTGTAAAAGCGTATGTTTCTCCTACCTTAAAAAATGAATTACATCGTTCCCATACATATAAAATTAATATAACTAAGATATACTCACATCATATTGAAATAAAACTTGTAAAAGAAGTGGCAAAAAAATAAATTAATTTAAATCAATCTGTTTTTTTAATGATTTACCAAGTTTTTCTATAACTCCTACAACTAAGGCGTTGCCCATAAAAAAGGCTCTTTTTACGTCAGGTTGACCAACTGTATGATTGGGAGGAAACATGCATAATTTTTCTAATTCTACTGGAGTAAGTCTCCTTAACTTTCCAGAAGGTGTTTTTATTACATGTTTAAAACGAGATGGAGTAGAACCACCTTCTGCTGTTATAATAGTTCGAGAAGGCTTATCAAGAGAATCAGGGAATACCATTGCTCCTTCTGTATAAACAAAAGAAAATCCACTAGCTGTTGTTCTTTTATCACTTTTGGCTCCTTTTAAATATTCCCATTTTGGTAAATCTTCTTTTTTAATAAAAAATTCTTGAGGAACATCTTTTTCGTCTATTATTATATCTTTTAGTGTAGTTCTTTCTCCTTCATAATTTGGGGTAGTTGCCAGTGTATAAATTTTTCTTTTAATTGAGATACCTGAGTTAGCAAAAAGAGTTTTTGTAGGATTCTCTTTATTAAAAGTTTCACTTATCTTTGGTAAGTCTCCAACTATTGTAAATTCGGATGGTATTTCTTTTGTTTGCAAAACAGGAAAAGCAGAAGAAATTACTCCTCCTTTCTTTATCCAATCAGAATGATTATTAAGTTTAAATATTTTATTATAAATAGAAGTTCCTTTTTTATATCCCATAATAAAAGTTCTTCTCCTTCTTTGTGGCATTCCATAATCTGCGGCGTTTATGACTCTCCACTCAACAATATAATCTAAATCATTTAAAGAAGAAATAATCATTGCAAAATCTCTACCTCTTTGTAAAGCAGGAGACTTTAATAATCTATCAACGTTTTCTAACATTAAATAAGAAGGGGCATTTTTACCTTTTTCTTTTAATATTCTATGAATTTCCCACCAAAGAACACCTTTTTTACCAATAATACCATTAGAACTTCCTAAATTTCTTGCAACTGAATAGTCTTGGCATGGAAAACCCCCTACTAATAAATCGTGGTTAGGAATTTCATTCGTCTTAACTTTAGCTATATCAACATTAGAGTGTCCTTCTTCTCCAAACCTAGCAATATAAGTTTCTGAGGCATGTTGTTTTTTTGTCGCTGGTTCCCATTGGTTATTCCATACTGTGATATAACCCGAATCTTTCTTACTTGCTCTATCAAGTCCAATACGAAAACCTCCAACACCTGCAAACAATTCAGCAACTTTTAATATAGATTTCTTTGGTTTTACCATACCTAAATAATAGCACCTAATTGACAATTGATCAACCTTGATCTACCATTAAATGTATTGTTTAATAAAAATTATGAATTTCACCACCAAATCACACAAACAAGGAGACATTATACTAGCAGAAGCCCGATATTCAGGTCTTTTTGAAGAAATTAAAACTGCAATAACTAATATTTCTGACCAAGACATTATAGATAAGCATAATTTAAAATATGCAGGAAAAATGAGTCTTTCTTATGCCATTAATGATTTAATTAAAGATCGTTTGTCTGCAGTTGGATGGTCTAAAGAGTCCCCAATTTTTCAAGATGAAGGTTTTAAGGAAAGTAAGTGGAGATTAGATTTTGCTAAAGATAAAATTTCTATAGAAGTTGCATTTAATCATGGAGAAGCAATAGCATGGAATTTAATTAAACCTGTTTTAGCAGGTGAGTTAAATCATGTCCAAAAAGCAATACAAACAGAAGTAGCTGTCCTTATTTGTGCTACAAGTAAACTAAAAAGGGCAGGTGCTTTTGATAGTGCTGTTGGTGAATTTGAAAAAATTTGTAGATATTTAATACCATTGGATAGAATTTTAACAGTGCCCATGGTTATTATAGGATTAGAGGCACCAGAAACTTTTAAAATGGTAAAAAACAGAGTAGGAAATAGAAATATAGGAGAAATAGTTCGTTTATAAGCAAAATCAAACAGAATAAACATGACCAAACTTCATACTTATGCTTTAATAAAAACACTGTTTGACCAAAATAAAGATTATTTTGATACCCTATCTCCACTAGTATTAAGTATCTTAAGTGATTCATCTTTTGAAGGAGTTGAGTCTGTTAAATTAAAAATTTCTACTAAATATAAAATAGATATACCTATACATATTTTAAAAACGATATTCTCTAGAATAAAAAATAAAGGATATGTGGAAACTCAAAAAGATAGTAATTTCTTAAAAATAATACAAAAAGGTAAAGATTTTATTAATGAGCTTGAATCAATAGAAGATGTTGAAAGAAGGAATAATTCTTTTCTCTTGGCTGTTTCAGATTATTTTAATACCAATGAAAGAAAAATTAGCCAAGATGAAACAAGGGAATTAATTGAATCCTTTATACAAGATAATATAGAAGGTGTAATTGATTTTATTAATCCAAAACAAACTTCAGAAAATTTAAACGACCGCATTAATAGAAAAGATGGAGCATTAATCGTTTTATTTCTTAAAGACATAAAACAATCTAAACCATCAGAATATAATCAATTCAAAGAAATTGTATTAGGCTCAATATTATCCTCATTGTTATATTCCGAAAGTTCTAGTGATATTGTTGATCTTGAATCAAAAAAAATTAAAAGGGGGTTTATATTTTTTGATTCCAATTTTATTTTTTCACTTCTTAATTTACACTCAAACGAAAAAAACATAGCCTCAAGAGAACTATTTGATTTAATAAAAAACATGGGTTTTAAGTTAAGAGTTTTTGATTTTACTTTAAATGAAATATGTAGGGTAATGAATGGTTACATAAAAGTAAAAAATCAATACCCTGAATCTATTCCCGTAGATCATATCTATAGTATATTAAAAAAACAAAATTTTGAATCATCAGATATAACAGATTTTATTTATACAATAGAAGAAAAAGTCGAGAGTTTAGGTATAGAAATATTTTTTACAGATGTTGATTTAAATAATTATTTATCTATAAAAAATGAAAAATTACAAAAAGAAATTTCACAAATAAAAACGAACGACTTTAATGGTTTAAGCACAAATCATGATATCGCGGCGATTGATAAGATTAGAGAAATAAGAAAAAAGACAGTTAGAAGAATTGAAGATTCTGAAGCTTTCTTTTTAACATCTGATTTTGCTTTGCAAAAGAAAGTAATATTTTATTTTGGTCATAAAGACAACGGAACACTTTCCGAAGTTATATTAGATAGAGTATTTGCAAATATATTGTGGCTTAAAAATCCAAACATAGAAATTCCATTAAGTAATATAATTGCTACACATTCAAGAGATTTACTTATAGATAGAAAAGTTTGGGAAAAGTTTTACAATGAACTTGATAGATTGAAAAAAAATAATACTATTAATACTGAGCAAATAGAAAATTTATTCTATCATAGAAATATAGATGGAATTTTGACAGGATATGATCGTAGTAATTTAGACAAAATAAATAGTAATTTAATAATAGATGCGATTGAAGAAGCAAATGTCTCTCTTTCCGAAAAAGAAAAAGAGAATGCAAAAAGTTTTTTAAATACAAAAGAAAGACTATTTACCGTTGAATCAGAAAAAGATAAAGAAATTCAAAAATATAATGAAAAAATTATTGCAGTAAAGGGTGGTTTAGATAATATGGCAAGAAAATGGGCATATGTAATATCGATTAGTTTATTTATTTTTTCAATTTTAATATTTTTTATTGTAGAAAGTTTAATTTTTTACAAACTCTACTTTAGATTGTCAATCGCTGTTTTTTCTGTATTTTCTGCTCTGTTTGGAGGTAGTCTCACAACAGGTGTCTGTATTCTTTTAAATAAATTTAGATTTGAAATATTTAAATATTTCAAAAATAAAATTTATTCTAAACTTTTAATCGAGGTTAAAGAAAGTTAATTAATCATAAAAATAACTATTTTATAACTTCTTTCTGCAAAGCCTTGATAAAAAGTAGCTTATTGTATAGACTTTCCATATAAGAACGATCGGAGAAAATATTTATAATAATCTCCTGTTCTGGGGACAATATTAAAAAACCTTAAGAAATTAAGGTTTTTTAATATTGTCCTCTCGAGTTTCGTCCTTGAGGACGAAGCGTGTAGGAAGCGAAAACCTTTTCCATATGAGGGTACTCGCGAATGGAAAAGGTGTACTGAACCTGTAAGGTTCGATAAGCGTACTCGCGGTCCTACCCTAAAACATTTTGTTTTCCCCGTTTTTCGTGTATAATGTACACGAGTCAAAAGATTGATTTGTTTTCTCTTGATAGAGACTGAAAATTTATCACTGATTTGTACATTACAGTGGGCACAGTTTTTATATAGTGCTTCACATGTTCTTTCGTTCCTAAAAGCCAAAAGGCCCAGGAGCCACTCCTTTATCGTAAAGATAATAAAGAATTGACTC
>LBPS01000005.1 GCA_000990325.1 Candidatus Nomurabacteria bacterium GW2011_GWE2_34_25 | reverse complement strand
TAACTGTAGACACTATGAACGCTTATCTCAAAGAAACCCTATGAAACTATGGCATAGATCCTGTATGAAAGAAGGCTGTACAAACGAATTTGAGACCTCTTACTCTCCAGAACGCAAAGAAATCATATACTGTGAACGATGTTATCAGCAGGAAGTTTGTTAATCATTTTTACAATTAAGAAACGGCCGTTCGTTAAATGTAAAAATGATTTGCAACACTTACAAACGGCCGTCTGTAAGTGTTACAAATATACAAAACAAAAAATGACTAGGCTTGCCTAGTCATTTTTGTTTTGTATTAAATTCTTAATTCGTAATTATTAATTCTTAATTGAATTATATTACGTGGACTACTTTCTTGACTGATGATGTTCTGTTGAAGTTTATTTTTCTTTTTGATCCGAATTTTACTGTTCCTTCTTTAAGTGCAAATAATGTATGATCTTTACCTAAGCCTACATTGTTCCCTGGAAGGATTTTAGTACCTCTCTGACGAATGATGATTGATCCTGCTTTGGCTATCTCGCCAGCATAAAGCTTGGTACCGAGATACTTTGGATTTGAGTCTTTTAAGTTTTTAGCCGATCCACCGGCTTTTCTATGTGCCATATAATAAGTTTATAGTTTTAAGTTTATAGTTTTAATGTAGGATAATGGCCTAAAATAACTATATAATCTAGTAAACTACCGAAAAATGATTTATAATTAAACTTGTATGAGTATAAATCATTTTATGGATAAAATCAAGGGTAAAATAGGCATTGACAGTACTACATTCTTATGTCTTTGCATTGTAGTGCTTGTGGGATTAAGTTCTTTTGGTCTTGGGCGTCTCTCTGCCACAAATACTTCAGAAGAAGATATTAAATTAGAAAACACAAATGATTATATTGTCAAAGAGGGGGCAGGGAAGAGCATAGAGGCAGAAAGTAGTATAGATGATGTAAACAGTAATTTTAAAGAAAAAAAGTATCTTGCTTCGAAAAATGGTAAACTGTACTATACAGTATCTTGTAGTGGAGCTAAGAGAATTTCCGAAAAGAATAAAGTATGGTTTGCTACAAGTGAGGAAGCTAAGAAGGCTGGGTATAGTTTATCGTCATCATGTAAATAAAAAATGAAAATATCAAATCAAATCATCATCGTAATAATTTTTATAGCTCTGGTCTTTATTATTAAAGATGATTATAAATCAATTTATTCCAAGACTCTCTCTTATATAGAACAGGGTATTGGTAAATCTTCTGATTTACAAAATAAAGCCAGTGAGCTTATTAATAGCATAAATTCAGGTAATTCTATAAATAATGACAAATTACCAGAGGCGATTAAGGCTCCTGGGGCACTCGTTGTATCTGATGATTTTCTTACAAGAGATCTAAAGAATATTAAACTATCGAGCAAGGGTGTCATAAGTATTACCAACAAACAAAGATTAGACAATGGTAATCTAGCTCCATTAAAAGAAAATTCTAAATTAAATTTTTCGGCAGAGAAAAAATTACAAGATATGTTTGTAAAACAATATTTCGAACACGTCTCACCAGAGGGAGTTGGAGTAGGCGAACTAGGCGCTCAAGTAGGATACGAATACATAATCATTGGAGAGAATTTAGCCCTGGGTAACTTTAAGGATGACAGTGCCTTGGTTGATGCATGGATGGCGAGTCCTGGACACAAAGCCAATATATTAAATAAAAAATACACAGAGCTAGGTGTAGCTGTAGGTAAAGGTGAATACGAAGGTAAAAGTGTCTGGATGGCAGTACAACACTTTGGTTTACCTAAAAGCGCTTGTCCTACTATAGACGGAGTACTTAAGAGTATTATAGGCATTGATCAGAGTAATATAAACGCTATAGAGAGTGAATTGGCCTCTAAACGTGCCAAAATTGATAGTGGGGCTATATTTGAAGGGATGACGACAAATGGGCAGATCGATAGTTATAATGCCTTGGTTAATGAATATAATAAATTAATTTTAAATATAAAAGAAAAAATAAATAAATATAACGGGGAAGTTCGCGATTTTAATAATTGTATTGCAACTGTAAATTAAATTACTATATAAGAATAGGGGGGTAGTAAAAAGGGTCTTAAAAGGTCCTTTCTTTATAGGGCTTAATTTATATATGAATGTCGTACAATATATCTTTTACGACATTAAGATTAGTTTTTATGCTGGGGTATTATTGATATAATCCCCCAGCACACAAATTTAAATCCTAATCCCCAATTTATCTCTTTGTGGGATCTGTTCGAGGCTTTCTGCGTTTTTTCTTGATTACTGCTGTTTCCGGTTTGTCACTTTTTTTTGTTTTGGTTGTGATTGTCAACAATGTGATAGAAGAAGTTCTGTTCTTTCCATCATCAGGAAAAGTCTTTAAAGTAATCATTTTCTTAAAAGTTTTAATTAATTAGAAAAAATTAGAAAAATTAACTCTCTAGAAAGCTCCAATAAAAAGGAGTAATCTATTCATTTAAAATATTACTCCTTTTTATTTATTTTTGCAATACTTTACCCTACAAATGTCAAAGCCACGCCTTTCTTGCTTGCTCGGCCGGTTCGGCCGATGCGGTGGATATATGTATCATAAGTTTGAGGAATTTCGTAGTTTATGACGTGAGTGACTTCAGGTATGTCGAGTCCTCGAGCTGCAACGTCTGTCGCTACTAGGATGTTGAGCTCATTGTTCCTAAACTTGGTAAGAGTACGCTGACGGTCATTCTGGCGCTTGTCGCCATGGATAGAACCCGACTTGTATCCCCTTTTTACAAGTTCATTTGAAAGCTTCTCAACAGAATGCTTCATTTCTGAGAAAATTAAAACTTTTTTGAATTCTTTTTCTTTACTAAGAAGATCACAAAGTGCATCTATTTTATCTTCTCCACGTGCAAGACGTATAACATCTTGCTCAACATTCTTGGAAGTCTCACGAGTCTTGACCATCACTTTCACTGGGTCTGTTGCGAAGCGTTCTATAAGTTTCTCTATGGGCTTTGGTAGAGTTGCTGAGAAGAAGAATCCTTGTCTGTCCTCGGGAGTTTTCTCAAGTAAGAATGTTATATCATTTATAAATCCCATATCAAGCATCCTATCGGCTTCATCTAGGACTACAGAGCGAGTACTCGAAAGGTTGATTTCTCCTCTCTTAACTAGGTCTAAGAGTCTTCCGGGAGTTCCAATCACGACGTTACATTCACGGCGAAGATTTCGGATCTGGGCTGTTATAGGCATGCCTCCGACACATACAACAGAGAATATTCTCATACCTTGAGCGAAGTCGTTGAACTCTACTTCTATTTGTGTAGCAAGCTCACGAGTTGGTGCTATGATAATAGCCGTCTCGTTCTTGTCTTTTAATATTTTATTTAAGATTGGTATTAGGAAGGCTGCTGTCTTGCCTGTGCCTGTATCTGCTATGCCTAGGATATCTCTACCATCGAGAGCATGCGGAATAGACTTATCCTGAATAGGACTTGGGTAAATGTAATTCTTGTTTGCAATAGCAAGCTTGAGCTTAGTATCTATCTTGAAATCTCCGAAGGTATGAGTCGGAAGGTATATTTCTTCTTTCTCTACGACAGTAGACTTACTAATGAATCGTGATACATCTATCCTCTCGTATGAAGATTTTCTTTTGTTTCTTCCTCCACCTCCACGATTACCACCGAAAGATGGTCTTCCTGTGGATCTACTAGCACTTCGGCTACCAAATGAAGAGCCACCCCTAGAGTTACCAGAGGATCTACCGCTACCATTTGAAGTTCTACCTCCACTCGAATAATTAGGGGCTCTAGAAGAGCCTCTTTGTTTTGCACTTGTATACATATTTATTTAGTTTGCGTGTTTCAAAATTAAAATTGAAACACTCATACACACGAAGGAGTCTCTCAATATATTCTTATAATATCACCTATCCCCTATCTTGTCAAGAACCACATAAAATACCGCTTTAAAAGCGGTATTTTATGTGGTTCTTTAATTTTTACAGAGTTTTAATATCTGCATCCATAGAATTTAGATCTGCATCGATACCAGCATCCAAGTTTATACTATCAATTTCATTACTAAGACTTGGTTCTGTAGACAAAGTACCTCCATCATTGGTAGTAGACGTTACGGGAGCCACAACCTCCTTTTTATTACCATTCCACATAATAGCGAGTATTATGATAATAACGATAATAACAATTGCATATAATATTTTTTTAAGCATAAAATTAATTAGTTAGTGGTAGTAGTTGTTTGGGTTGTAGATTCGACCTTTACATCCCCAGTTTCTTTATTGTTGTCTTCCTCTTCATTTTCATCTGACTCAATTTTTTGTGGAAGTGTAAGAAATGCATCCTTGACTGCGATGTGTGCAAGCTTTACTTTCTCACGAAGAATTTTTATGTCAGCATTTAGACTTTCTTTTACTTTCGCCATTGTCCCCTTCAATGCAGTTTCTGTTGTAATGGTTACTTCATAAGTCTTCCCTGTTTGGACAAGGATTTGAGCCCTAGCATCTGCTATGGCTGTCTTAGCCTTTGCAATGGCGGTTAAAGTGGTAGTGACATCTGTGCCTTTTAAGGCTTCTTCTTCTGCACGAGCCTGTATTTTAGTAAGGCTTGCCTCTATCTTGTTTACGGTTTCAGTTATATTGTTTATAGCCTTAGTATTTAATTCAGCAATTTTATCAGCAATTTTACTTACAGTCTCTTTCTTCTTCTCATCTTTTATTTTTAAAAGATCTGTTTTAAGCTTTTCTCTTGCTGTAGTAATTTTAGACTTGATTTCTTCTTTCTTTAATTCCATTTCCTTTTTAAATGCTTCCCTTTTTAGTTCTACTGTCTTTTTTATTTCTTCTCTCTTTTTTTCTAATTCAACCTTCAGAACTTCTTTTTCTTTTGAAGTTAAATTTTTAAATCCTTCTTTTCTTTGATCTAGTTCTTTCTTTAATTCATCACGTTTCTCTTGATTGGTATTTTTAAATTCATCCCTCTTTTGAATTAAATTATTTTTAGCTTCCTCTCTCTCTTTTTCAGCTCTATTTTTAAATTCTTCACGAGTCTCATTTATGAGTTGCTTATTCTCATTTTTTAAATTTTTAAACACACCCTGTGTTTCTACTTGAGCCTTTGTATTTGTAGTGACGCTTGCACTTGTTGTTTCTTCGGCATAAGCAAAAGAGGTCACAAGAGCAACGCTTACAAAAATTGATGATGCATATTTAATATATTTATTCATATAATTTTTATTACTTAATAATAACTATATTATAATATTTTTTAGATTAATATGCTACTAAAATTTTACCCTAAAACACTATTTATAGCCTTTCCTGTTTCAAATACAGAAATAATATTCTTTACGGCGATTTCAGCCATCATGTTACGAGCTGTCTCACGAGCTGAAGCAATATGAGGGGTTAGAATTACATTATTGAGCTTGGATAGTCCCTTGGCCAGCTTTGGTTCAAATTCAAAGACATCTAAAGCGGCGCCAGAAATCACCTTATTTTTTAAAGCTAAAACTAGAGCATATTCATCTACTATTGGCCCACGAGCTGTATTTATGAGAAAGGCTGTTGGTTTCATCATCAATAAAGCCTCTTTGTTTATTAGGTGTGTTGTAGAAGGAAGAAGTGGACAATGAAGAGATACAATATCAGCAGTTTTCATAAGGTCACCGAATTCTTTCTTTACTGCTCCTGATTCCTCTTCTAACTTTTTATTATTTACCACATCACAATAAATAATATTTGAGCCAAATCCTTTATAAAGAATTTTTGCTACTTCTCCGCCTATTGCTCCTCCTCCTACTAATCCTATGGTCTTACCTTTCATGTCTGTTCCCATTAGTAATTTAGGATTCCAACCTTTGTATTTACCAGCTCGCATATATCTATCTCCCTCTACCAATCGAGTTGTTAAAGCCAACATAAGAGCAACGGTATGCTCAGCAACAGCTATATTTGATGTTCCTGGGGTATTGGAGATTTCCACTTTCCTTTTTTTAGCAACTTCCAAATCTATATTATTAAATCCAACAGAATAATTTGCAAAAATGCGAGCAGTTGGGCAGGCGTTAAATATTTCTTCGTCTATTGTATCAGTAAGGAAACTTATAACTCCATCGTAAGGCTTCTTTTTTAATATTTTTATAATTTCTTTTTTGGAAGGAGGAAGATCGTTTGTTCCCATATCAAATTCGATTCCTTTTTCTCTTAACAACTTCAAACCAGCTTCTGGAATTTCTCTTGTAATATAAATTTGTTTTGGCATATTTTACTTAAATTAAATACTAATATCTTTCTTATGTTTTTCTGATGCTAGAGCGATTTTCTCCATCATGGCAACAGCCTCTATGGGATGTTTACCTGTGGCAGACTCTTCTGAGAGCATCACACCATCAGCCCCATCTATAATAGCATAGGCTACGTCTGTTACTTCTGCTCGAGTTGGAGTAGGACTATTGACCATTGAAAGCATCATTTGAGTAGCAACGATCACTATCTTGCCCTTACTATTTGCCTTTTCTATCATCTTGTGTTGAACAAAGGGTATTTCTTCAAGTGGATATTCATTGCCCAAGTCTCCACGAGCTACCATTATACCGTCGGTAACCTCAAGTATCTCATCAATATTTTCAAATGCAATCTTTCTTTCTATTTTGGCAATAATTTTCTGATTTCCACCTTTTTCTTTTATTAAATTTCGGAGTTCTATTATATCATTTGCTGTACCAACAAAAGATAGTGCAATATAATCAACACCTTGCTCTATTCCAAAAGATAAATCATTCTTATCTTTTTCTGTTATTACCTCTTCATTTTCTTTTCCACCAAAATGGTGTTCCTTGCCAGTCTGTTCTCGAGGTCCAGATAAATCCTGCATAATCTCAACCTTTTTATTGCACTCTATTGCTGCTTCACGAATGTGTTCAATAACTTCTTTGTGTCCATCGTGTGTATCCCAAGAGAAATTGAGTCGAGCTATATCTAAATGATGTTTAATAAGTTCTACAATGACATCTTTATCCTTACTAGATGGCCCGATAGTTGCTACTATTTTTGTTTTTGATTCCATAATAGATATATTATACACGAAAAGTTTATTTTTTAAAAATAGAAAATCCTTATATTTTATAAGGTTAAATTAAGACTTGTACACTATATTTAAAAATAATATAATATTAATATGGATGAAGAAGAAATAATTGAAGAGAAAACAAGTGCAGATTCTCATTGTCCTCGTTGTGGGCTTCGTTCTTACGATGACATATGCCAGAATTGTGGTTCTCCCATTTTAAATAAAACTGATGACGAGGAGGAGGACTATGACTGGCGAGAACACAAAAGATAAAAAGGTTCGCGCTTTGCGCGAACCTTTTTATCTTTCCGTTTACAATTTTCTTTATTTAAATAGATTTGAAATAAAATCTAAGTGTATTCCTGTGAGAAAAATAACGATATAAAGGATTATAAAAATGATTGGTATTTTTCTCTCGATTTTAGATAAAACTAAGTACTTAGTTTTATCTTTTCCTTTTCCTAAAAATTCCCATTCAGTTTCAAACAAAGATATTGGTAACTTTTCTTCAACTTGGTGTATGACTTTAAATTTAGCTCTGTTTAATTGTCGGTAAGCACTTATTATTTGATACCAACAGTAACATATAGCAATACCTACAAATGGAGCAAAGAGAAATATTATTGAGTCTTGGGTAGCTCCCTTGGCTTCTAAATACCCCAAGGCTCCGATAATGGCTGTATTTAATCCAAGAAAGAAATCATTTGATTTACTATTTCGATCATGAGTACTATTCATAACATGTAAATATATTCTATATTGTTCCAAATAGTGATCAATATACTTACTGTCTGACCATCCCGTTAGAGATAGGAAGTCATTAGACTTCCGTATCTGATTAATAGTTGTTAATAATATAACCAATACTAATATTTTATAATCCCGTAATGTATTCACAAATATCTCTAACGGGATTAATAATATTCCAATTATATCACCTTTTAAGTGTTATGTCAAATAAATAGTTTAGCGATGCGGATATCTTCAAAAGACAGATTATAGCCTTCTTTTTCGAGGATTTGTTTGATAGGGTTGAGTTTGCCTATTTCCTCCCCTTTTAATTTCTTATTTGCCTTTTTTACGATATCAATATTTTTCTGTTGGGGGCGGATGTGGGTGATGATAGTCTCTGGATATTCTTTTATTATTTGCTCTATATGGTGAGTAATGGTGCCTGCTGTTAAGTTTCTTTCTTTCGCTATTTCTTTTATATTCTTACCAGAGTCTAGTAATTCTTTGGTAATTAAAATTGTAGGGATTTTGGTGTCATGAATTCTCTCTATTTTATTTCTTTTATTTTTTGTATTTGAATTACTAATATTTATCGTTCCTCCCATTCTATTTATGAATTCAACTTCAAGCTTTTCTTGCTCCCCTGTTTTTAATTTATTCCACATGAGTTCATTTTGGTAACTTTCATTCTGGAGCTCTTGGTCTAACTCCAAAATTCTAGGATCTACTAAAAGTGACTCCTTTGTAAATCCTATTAAACATATGCCAGAGAGGGTTCGGACTCTCGAAAGAGCAACATATCCCATACCATATGTAAAAGTGCTTCTAAGGTCTATTTCTGCGTTATCTAGGGACATTCCTTGGCTTTTATGGATAGTTATAGCCCATGCAAGTCTCAGTGGGAATTGAGTGATGGAGGCCTTTACTCGCCCGTCTTCTTCTATTGCCCAGAGCTCGGGGGCTATAGTTACAGTCAATCCGTTGTATAGCTTCACTATAGGGTAGCTTGTATCATCCTCAAATCCTATAACCTTACCCCTTGAACCATTTACGTAGCCTTTATCAAAATTATTCTTAATACACATTACTTCCGCTCCAACTTTAAGTTTGAGTTCTTCATGAGCAAGACAACTTTTCTTTAGAATGTCTACGATTATTTCATGACCTTTCGAGGTCATATTGTAGACTTTCTCTGTGCCAGAAATTTTTGCAAGCTCTAGATTGTTTTCGTTGTCTACATTTACATTGTGGGTATAGAGCTTGGTCGCCTTAATACCAGAAAGCTCTCTGTCTATACATTTGTCTAAATATTCATAATGTTTCTCTTCTAAATTATTTCCTCGGACATTGTTCAATATTTCAGTTAAGATATTGTCCTCTTGGCGGTGTTGTTCAGTTAAGTAGCAAATAGCAGGGTTAAGTATTTTCCAAGCCTCACTTTCATAAACCATGCTACTTTTTGTATTTGAGCCAGAAGTCGGACTTATGTCCAGAGATTCAGACATAAGTCCGACTTCTGGCGTTTCGTGTGTCACTTTTCTTTTCTCTACTGGGGGAAGTTGAAAGAAATCTCCAGAGAGAATAACTTGGAGTCCACCGAAAGGTTTACTATTCCTCTTGAATCTCTTACAAACTTTTTCTATCATGTCCAGCTGAAATCCATGAAGCATAGAAACTTCGTCAATTATTAATACTCTAGCCTTCTCGAATCTTTTCCATAAATATTTCTTTTCTTCAAGTTGTTCTAGCTCATGCTCTCCCATAAAGCTTTTAACCCCTATACCAGACCATCCGTGAATAGTCATACCATTCATATGTGTAGCAGCAATACCTGTCGAAGCAGTAACAGCCACGGCAATGTCGTGGTCTTGTAAGTATGATATGTATTGATTTAAGAGATAAGTTTTACCAGAACCAGCACTCCCTGTAAGATAAATATTTACTCCAGTTTTCAGTATTTTAAAAGCTTGTTCTTGAGTCATAGAGACGATTATACCATTTATTAGTATTTTCTAATGACAGCTTTTACTACTGCAGTAATGTTTAAATATATTTTAGGATAGATGGGTTTGAAGTCTTTGTTGGCAGGTTCTAGCCAGACTCTATTGTTCTTGTCTTTTCTAAAATATTTCATAGTAAATTCTCCATCAACATTTGCTATAACTATCTGTCCGTCTTTGGCTGTGTTCGTTTTCTCGACTAAGACCATATCACCATCGGCGATGTGAGCGTCAATCATAGAGTCGCCATCAACTGTAAGCATGTAGGAATTTTCTTTTTTGGCAATTAGATAGTCTTCGATGTTGATAGTCTCTTTCATTTCTTCTGCTACATCTTCTGGAAAGCCTGCTTTAACGGACCCTAACATTGGAATAGAATTAAATGATGCATCAGCAAGGAGGCGACCCAAGTGGTCTTTCGTAACTATTCCTTCCTCAATGAATTTATCCACGAGTCTAGCTACTGCGTTCTTGGATTTGAATCCGAATAGATCTAGCATCTCTGTATATGTAGGCATGCGTTTGTCTCTGTTATAAAAACGGACTAATTTCTCTTTGTAATTATTGTACATATAACTTTTAGTATATTAGATATTAGAAAATTGTGGAAGTCTATTTAGTAAATTAAGAAAATTTCCCAAGAACCCTCTCCTTTTGTGTTGGCGGATTTTATGAAGAAGTTGTTTGTGTTCGCGGGCCTCTTTTGAATAGTCTTCCCCTTGAAGGATTTTGACATCAATCCTTTTATTGATGTTGTGAATCTCACGTTCTATTATTTTTAAATATTGTTCTCTTGTCATATACGATTTTACGAAATCGTGTCGCGTTAACGTCCATTGAAACGCGACGGACCCCTTAATTACTATTAATCACTTACATATATAGTATATGTGAACGAACGTTCACAGTCAAGAAAATACCTGTGGATAAGTCTCCTAATCAAAAAATACTCATAATCTATGAGTATTTTTTGATATTATTTAGCCTTAACTTTCTTTGGTTTCTTAACTTCTTTTCTATGTCCGTCACCTTTTGCCATATGATTTATTAAATTATTATTTGTAATATTTATATTATAGATTAATTATTTTTTTATTTCAAATTTTGGAAAAAGAATTTCCCCATTAGACTTGTTGTATGAGTAGATAAAGCTTGCCTTACTTTGTATATGCCCATCCTCGTATGTCACCTCACCTGTTTTTGTTGAAGGGTTAATACTTATCGCTATTGTGTACCAAGTGCCTCCCAAGACTGGCTTGTTCGTCACAATGGTTGCGATATTATCGCGAATATAATTTTCAACAAATAATTGCTCATCTAAATACTCACAGTCTATTTGGCTCATAGATTTTATGTATGACAGGTTGTCTTTATTCTTATAAACGTATACACCATCACCACGATCAATCATTTCTCCAAATCCGACAGTAGCGCTACCATCTCCCCACTTGATATCCAATTCTTCTTTGACTTCCATGCCTTCAGCTCGTGAATTCCACCAAACAAGAGATGAGCGAGACATCGATTTTTGGTTTAAGGGACTAATAATGCCCTCAAAGGTTCCAACTTTTGAATCTGATTCGGCTGGTAGATGCTGGAATTCACCTGTAACCTTATTACCTAAAATATTTAACTTAAGCCAAGCTTTATCGTAAAAGCCCCTATCTGTTTTATCTGCTCGATAGTAACAAATAGATACAGGGGTTATTTCTTCTACTGTATTATTAACAGGGTTTTCATTTTGAATGATTACCTCATTCTCCATATTAGTTTTAATACTTAAGACAATTGCCCCAATTATGATAATAATAAGTATAATAATGCCAATTTGTTTAACTTTGTATAAGTTTTCCATAATCTAATTATATCATTTATATAAGAAAACTACTCTTCCGGATTTTACTAATTATTTAATAAGTGGTTAAGAAAAAAATTAAAAAATTCTTTTATTTTTTCTTAATCTCTAAATATTTTCTATTTTTTAGTTTCTCCGGCATGAGATCTTTACTAGTATATTTCTCATAATTTTTACCATAACCTAAGTTTTTATTTAATTTCGTGGCAGGGTTCCTTATTTCAAGTGGTATAGGTAAATTCCCATATTTTATGACATCATCTTTTGACTTTAAATAAGCATCGTATGCCCTCCTGTCTTTAGGAGCTTCTGAAAGATAGACGACTCCGTGAGCCAAGTTTTCTCCGCATTCAGGCATACCGATAGTTGTAACAGCTTGGAACACAGCATTTGCGACTACAAGGGCCGTAGGCAAGGCGAGCCCTATATCTTCACTTGCAAATATAACCATCCGACGAGCTATGAACTTGGGATCCTCTCCTGCTTCTAACATTCTGTTCATATAGTAAAGCGCTGCATCAGGTTGTGAGGCTCGCATACTCTTTATAAATGCACTTATAGTATTGTAGTGTTCATCCCCTTTTTTATCATAACGAAGATACTTAGATTGGAGAGTATTTTTGAAATTCTCTATGGTTATATCTTTATACAAAGAGATAGTGTTTTCTATCATGGCGAGAGCTTGGCGAGCGTCCCCCTTTGCCATAGACACAAGCCATTCTGATGCATCTTTCTTCATTTTGTGTCCTGTACTTTTTATTATTTTTCTCATGTCCTCGTTGGTAAGTTCTTCCATTACAAAGACACGACAACGAGAAAGAAGTGCGGGGATAACCTCAAAGCTAGGATTTTCAGTAGTTGCACCTATGAGTACAAGTCTCCCACTCTCTACATAAGGGAGCAGGAAATCTTGTTGGGCTTTATTAAAACGGTGAATTTCATCGAGGAAAAGAATTCGTGGACCTAGGAGTGAGCCGCTTGTTTTACCTTCAACTATTTGTCGGATGTCATCTTTACCAGCAGAGACAGCCGAGAGTTCGTGATAGTCAGCATTTAAAGCTTTTGCATATATTCTAGCTAGTGTTGTTTTCCCGACACCTGGTGGGCCCCAGAGAATGAATGAGAATATGTGCCTCTCTTTGATAGCAATAGAAAGTGGCTTACTCTCTCCTACGAGATGTTCTTGCCCGACAAACTCTTTCAAACTTCTGGGTCTGATTTTTGAAGCTAGGGGTTCCATAGGTAGATTATATCATCATTATTTAAAATTTTTATCACTTGACTAGCGCTTCATAGAGTAATATAGTTAAAGAAACTAACATTAAAAAAATTGACCCAATGGAAAAAGATATAATTTCTTTTATGATTATTGCTGGTGTGTGTGCCACTATAGCCTTAATTGGCAACATCTTGTTCTCTTTGATAAAAAAAATAATTTTTCGTCAAAAAAATTAAAAAATATTTGTTATGGAAAATTATCAGATTATTGTAATTTTGTTGTTGGTTTTATTTCCAGCAACAGCTTTTCTTGCGTATTTATTTCCTAAGAGGTTTGAGGATCTTTTGGATTTCTTTTTTTTAGTGTTTTTTACTAATAAATAAAATAGGCCTGCCAGATTTTATCTGGCAGGCCTATTCTTTTATCTCCTATATTTTTTATTCTTCCACTTATCAGCTATTTTAACTCTTGTGAGTGAGCGTTCGAGTTCGGATTCAAAGTGTTCAAAGTCTACCACTTCTTTGTTCTCTGCAAGCTTACGCAGTTCTTCCGATTTAGTTTTTGCTTTATCAATTGCTTCCTCTGTGATGTCTCCTACATGTTCAGCAAAGTCAGCTAAGATAGCGACTTCTGTAGTACCTTTATCTCCAGTTTTCACTTCTACAAATCCACCTACGACAGCGACTGGCACATGCTCTCCATTTACAAAAGAAACGATATCTCCAGAAGCTAAAGGAGCGATAAGGGGCACATGATCTGGCAAAATGGTTATCTCTCCTTCTTTGGTAGGTATAGTTACAGACTCTACCTCCTCTTCGAGGATAAGTTTTTCTGGTGTAACTATTTTAAGTTGTAGTAGTTTACTCATTAGTAATTGGTAATTAGTAATTATTAATTATAGAGCGCCCTTCATATAAAAGTCATTTTCAGACTTGTCGTCATGTTTACCTTCAAGTATTTCTTTAAATGATCTGATTGTTTCAGATAGAGGAACATAAGACCCTGGTGTACCTGTGAACTGTTCAGCAACGAAGAATGGTTGAGATAGAAATTTCTGAATCTTGCGAGCACGAGAAACTAGAGCCTTATCGTCTTCTGAAAGTTCTTCCATTCCTAGAATTGCAATGATGTCTTGTAAGTCCTTGTATCTTTGCAGAACACGCTGAACTTCACGGGCAACTTCATAGTGTTCCTTTCCTACGATGTGTGGATCAAGAATTGTTGATGAAGAGTCAAGTGGATCCACAGCTGGATAAATACCTATCTCTGTAAGAGAACGGTTGAGCACAACAGTAGAGTCAAGGTGAGAGAATGTGGTAGCTGGAGCTGGATCAGTAAGGTCGTCGGCTGGTACGTAGACAGCTTGGACGGAAGTCACTGAACCTTTGTCTGTGGATGTAATTCTTTCTTGTAAGTTTCCCATTTCTGTTGAGAGAGTTGGCTGGTAACCCACAGCTGAAGGAATACGTCCAAGTAGAGCTGACACCTCAGAACCTGCTTGTGTAAAGCGGAAGATATTGTCTATGAAGAAAAGCACATCTTTCCCTTCTTGGTCACGGAAATGTTCTGCCATTGTCAGACCGGAAAGAGCTACGCGTAGACGAGCACCAGGTGGTTCATTCATTTGTCCGAAGACCATGGCAACTTTGTCTAGAACTTTAGAGTCTTTCATTTCGTGATAAAGATCGTTACCTTCACGAGTACGTTCACCAACTCCAGCGAATACAGAATATCCTCCGTGGTTACTTGCGATGTTATGAATGAGCTCTTGGATCACGACAGTCTTCCCTACTCCAGCTCCTCCAAATAGTCCAACTTTTCCTCCCTTAAGAACAGGACAAATAAGATCGATAACCTTAATACCAGTTTCTAGAATTTCAACTTTTGTAGCTTGAGCTGTAAACTCTGGAGCTTTGCGATGAATCGAAGATCTCTTGTTGTCAGTAGCGATAACTTTTCCATCGTCAATTGCATCTCCCAATACGTTAAAGATTCTACCAAGGGTTGCAGTTCCTACAGGGACAGAGATAGGCGCTCCTGTATCAGTCACTTCCATACCACGAGCAAGTCCATCGGTTGTATCCATGGCGACAGAACGGACAACAGAGCCACCTAAGTGTTGTTCCGTTTCTAGGGTAACTTTTATATCACCGTTCATGACAGTTAAAGCGTTGTATATTTCTGGAACTTCTCCCACAAATTCTACGTCGACGACTGGCCCGATTATTCTTTTGATTTTTCCAATTTTATTCATATAATTTATCTAGCTTTCTAATAATATTGATAATAAATTCTTAATTCCTGATTTTTAATTCTTAATTAATTGACGCCATTCCTGCACTAATCTCTGATATCTCTCTTGTAATACCTGCCTGACGTGCTTTGTTAAATACTAATGTCAGGTCGTCTATCATTTCTCCGGCAGCTTCTGAGGCATTCTTCATGGCCATCATACGAGAGGATTGTTCACTAGCACTGGACTCAAGTATCATATGGTATATCTGCATTCGGACTAATTTCTCTGCAAGGGATTCTACTATTGTATTCATATCTCCCTCAAAAATGTATGGAACTTTATTTATCGAATTTTCCCCAAAGACCGGACTTTTGGGAGTACCCAAAGGCCCGGCCTTTGGGGAATCTCCTAACTCATCTATCAATTCTTTCAAGTCTTCTTTTACAATAGGTAGAATTTGTTTGACATGAGGTTTTTGCGTAAGAGCTGAAACAAAGTCTGTATATGCTATGTAAACTTTATTATATTTACCCGATTTGTATTCGTCAATAATCATTTTTGACATCGGTATTAAGTCAGAAAGCGCGCTATTGTCTGGTATTTCTAAGAATGAAGCGGTAACGTTCTGGCCAATTCTTCTCATGGCATTGTCCCCCTTCTTTCCAACTGTTATTATATCGATTTGCACAGGTCCGACCTGGGCAGAATCCTTAAGAGCTAAGACAGTTTTCTTTATTATTTGAGAATTATAAGCTCCACACAGTCCACCGTTAGAGGTAATAAGAACAAAAAGAGTTTTTGAATCTTCATTTACCTTTTGTTCAACAAAGAAAGGACTGTTCACCTCATCTAATCTTTCAGATAAAGACGTAAGTAAATCCCAAGAATAATTTGCATATAAACGAGAAGATAGAGCTTTAAATATAGCACGCTTCATCTTCGAAGCTGCTACGAGTTCCATCGCTTTTGTAATCTTCTTTGTGTTCTTCACACTCTTTATTCTTTGTTTTATTTCTTTTGTTCCCGCCATATTTATTTATTAAAACTTACTACGAATTCTTCGATTACTTTTTTAAGTTCAGCTTCACCGGCATCTGTCCACATTTTTGTTTCATTTACTTCTTTATAGAAAGTTTTTGCGTTTCTACTTGCGTATTCTGCAAGACCTGCTTCAAATTCTTTTACTTTCTCAACTTTTACTTCATCAATGAATCCATTGATAAGAGCATAGAGAGTTACAATTTGGTCTACAGTTCCTACTGGTGCGTATTGAGGTTGCTTTAGTACTTCCACTGCTCTTTTACCACGTTCTAGTTGACGCTTTGTTCCTTCATCAAGATCAGAGCCGAATTGTGCGAAAGCTTCAAGTTCACGATACTGAGCAAGCTCAAGCTTGATTTTACCAGCTACTTTTTTCATAGCTTTGATTTGAGCATTTCCTCCTACACGTGATACTGAAAGTCCAACGTTCACAGCTGGTCTTATGCCCTTGTAGAACAAATCTGTTTCAAGGAAGATCTGTCCATCAGTTATTGAAATAACGTTTGTAGGAATATATGCAGATACGTCTCCAGCCTGAGTTTCGATAATTGGTAATGCTGTAATAGATCCACCTCCATATTCTTTGTTTCTTCTACAAGCACGTTCTAGAAGACGTGAGTGCAAATAGAAGACGTCCCCTGGGTAAGCTTCACGGCCTGGTGGACGACGAAGTAGAAGTGAAATTTCACGGTAAGCCACAGCGTGTTTAGACAAGTCATCATAAATAATTAATACATCTTTTCCTTGATCCATAAAGTATTCAGCGATAGATACTCCTGTGTAAGGTGCAATATATGCAAGTGCTGCTGGCTCTGATGCTCCTGCTGATACCATGATTGTGTAGTTCATGGCACCTCCTTCTTCTAGTCTTGTTTGTAGTTTACGAAGTTTTGAATCTTTCTGCCCGATAGAGACATAAACACAAATCATGTTCTGGCCCTTTTGGTTTAAGATTGTGTCGATAGCGATAGCGGTCTTGCCTGTCTGACGGTCACCAATGATAAGCTCACGTTGACCACGGCCGATAGGGATAAGTGCATCAATAGCTTTAATACCTGTCTGAACTGGTTGGTCAACCGAAAGACGTGTAATAACCCCTGGGGCTACTTTTTCAATAGGATTTCTTTTATCTGTCTTTATAACTCCTTTACCATCAATTGGTTCTCCTAGTGCATTCAATACTCTGCCGATTTGTAGATCAGATACTGGTACAGAAAGGATATTCCCTGTGGCTTTAACTTCCTCCCCTTCGTGAATTTTTGAGAAGTCACCAAGAACTATTATACCCACAGTGTCTTCTTCTAGGTTAAGAGCAACACCGAGTGATCCACTAGCGAAGCTAACCATTTCTGATGCTTTCAAGTCTGAAAGACCAGAAACACGAGCAATACCGTCAAATATTTCAACTACGTGCCCTACCTTTTCAACCTTAGTGTCGGCTTGGAATTTCTCTATCTGCTTTCTTAAATTTTCTACAATGTGATTTTTGCTCATGTTAGTTTTTTATTAAATAATCTTGTAATTGGTGTATTTTGTTGGCTAGTGTTGCGTCTATGATTTCGTCCCCTATTTCTATCTTTATTCCGCCTAGTAATTTTGGATCAATCTTCTCTTCTAGTATTACTTCTTTTGCTTTATATCTTTTCTTTATAAATTCTTCTATTTCTTTTTTTGCTCCAACTTTGATTTCTATTTCAGTACTTACTTTTGCATTTATTATTCCATTGTCCTTATTTACGATTTTTTGTAATGCTTTCAATATCTCTTCTTTTTTCCCAAGTAAGTTCTTGTTTTTAAGATATGTAGCACACTTTAAAATAGCAGACTCAAGATCCGCTCCTTCTTTATCTTGTGAGGATTCATATATTGCACTTGCTAGATTTTTAATTGAAATACTTGCCATAAAATTGTTACATTTTCTTGATTTGTTCTAATGTTTTCTCATCGAAGGATGCATCTTTGTGGGATTCTAGAAGCTTTTCTGTTGCTTTAACTACGAGAGATACTATTTCATTCTTGGCTTCTTCTATCATTTTGGTTTTTTCAGACTCAAGTGACTTTTTCCCTTTTTCTATCATTTCTCCTATTTCTTTATTTGCATCCTCAATCATTACCCTTTTCTTGTCTTCGGCCTCCTTTTTCCCTTCTTGGAAGATAGTGTTGGCTTCTATGCGTGCATTTGCCAAGACCTCCTCATATTCATTTTTCGTTTTCTTTAATAATTCTGCATTTTTAACTGCATCCGTCAGACCTCCTTCTATACTATCAGTTCTTTCTTTCATTATTTTCTTTATTGGTTTTAAGGCAAAGAAATAAATTAAAAGAAAAACTAAACCGAAGTTTATTGCTTGAGCTATAAGAATTTTCCAATCTATGTGAAATGTTGATATAAATGAATCCATGATTTTATAATTAATGATTAATAATTTTTACTTCTTACTCCTAGTCATTTGAGATATCCTAATCCGAAAGAATGATAGAACTTCAGACGGACAAGGATACAAACGACCAGATGTAAACAGTAAACTATTTAATTGAAAAGGCAATAACAAGTGCGTAAATAGCGATAGCTTCAGCGAAAGCTGAGGCGATAAGCATAGGTACGAACACTTTTCCTGAAGCTTCTGGATTGCGTCCAATTGCTTCCATCGCTTTTGCTCCGATCATACCGATACCAATAGCAGGACCGATAGCTCCTAGACCAATGGCGATTGCTTTTGCGAATAATGCTGCTGCTGCTGCGTCCATATTTTGTTTTATCTGGTTTTAACTCAGATACAATTAACTAATAATGTTTGACCTTTACTTTACTACACCAAGGCTTGCTCTTTATGAGTAGACTTGTCTTTTTCGTTGTGCTCTTCGTGTTCATCATGATCTTGAGCGGCAATTGTGAAATATACGAGAGTTAATATAGAGAAGATGAATGCCTGTATAAATCCCACGAATAACTCAAGCCCCATAAATGGTAATGGTAATCCATACGCAAGAATGGCACTCATAGACATGAGCAAGACCTCACCCGCAAAAACGTTACCGAAAAGACGGAATGAAAGTGAAGCTATTTTTGCAAATTCACCTATAAGTTCCAATACTCCTACGAAGAACATGATTGGAGCTGAAATAAGGATCGCTGGCTCCTTCCTCACTTTCCTTATCATTTCTCCAAACGCATTTACATTAACATATTTATTGAACATTTTCCATACACCGATAGATAATATACCAAAGATATTTGCCCCGATGACAGACATGATTCCAAGAGCTAGGGTTGTATTGATATCAGCTGTTCCACTGCGGATAAATGGTATAAATGCTTTTCCGTGTTCGGTAGTCTCTATTAGCCCAAATCCACCAAGAGGTAAAATTCCTAACCAGTTGCTAATAAGGACAAAGATGAAAATAGAAAAGGCTAGAGGGAAAACTTTAGCAGTTATCTTCTTACTGCCTGTGACCTGATCAGCTAGATTCATTGCTCCCTCTATAATAATTTCAAATCCATTCTGGATTCCCTTTGGAATTTTCTTAGCTTTAATTTTAATAGCAAGAGTTACAACTAGGACAATTAGAACAACTATCCAAGTAGTAAATACTGAGTTGGTGATTGTAAAGTTACCGATATGTCCTATCGGTTCAGCGTATAAAGTGGATTCATGAGATATTTCCTCACTAGCTCCAGTTCCTACTGTGTTTACTGCTTCTGCCTCTCCTATTTGATTTTCTATATTAATTTGGCTCATTATTTTAAATCTTTATCCATGTATTTCTTGGCAATTTTTATAATCATAAACATTGAGAGTGTAAACGTGGTGGCCAATGATACACATAAAATCCATGGTGTTGTATCGAATTTATTATCCAAGTATTTGCCAATAATTAAACTGAAGATAACTGGCGTAATAATCCAAGCCGAAACCCTTGCAAATACTTGTAAATATTCACTATTCAACAATGATTCCTTTTTCTGCTTTTTGTCATCATTATTCATAAAAAGAAAATGGCTTATGGCCGACCCTACTATATCAAATAATTGCGATATTTTCAAGTTTTTGCTATATTGGTATAGTCTTTATATATAAAGAGTTTTAATTGAGTTGAATTGTGTATTTTGCGTGTGTAGTTCAGTGGTAGAACGCTGTCCTGATAAGACAGAGGTCCTTGGTCCGATTCCAAGCACACGCACAATTTAAAAATCCCCTTGTGGGATTTTTAAGTGCGCGTGAGCAAACAAACTGCTTTGTTTGCATCTTGCGATTAGTAAATCGAACCGTGAGGAGAATCGGAAGACTTTTCATTATCGAAGATTGAAAAGTACCCGCTACCGTAGGGCGAGATAAGCGTACTCGCGATCCAAGCACACGCACAAAAATAAAGAACCAGAATCATCTGGTCCTTTTTTGTGGGTTTAAAACTAATTGCTATTGGATTAATACAAGAATACATAATTTTCTGATAATTCTTTCTTGTATTGACTTACCCATTCAAATTGTTTCGAATGGAACAGTTCATCAGCTTTTTGTGATAGTTCTAACATATAAAGAAAAGAGAATCTGTTGAAGGGATCTCCAATTGTGGCAGAACCAAGATATGACATATTGGCAGTTAATGTAATATCAAAGACCTCATCTTTACTACCATTTTGTTTTGCTGAAATGTTTGCATAGTTACATAAATTTTTTACCTCGCCATCTATAATTACAGGAGGTTCAGTTAGTATGATCAGTTGAGTTTCATTAACTCTACTTCTCAAATCTAACAATACGAGAGTCGGATTTTCATATTTTCCATGTCGAGGTAAAGTTGCATACAGACAAGCAATTTTTGATTCTCTACCATTTTTGTACTTAAGAACAAAAGCCTTTACATCTTTTATTCCCAAATAATTTAAAAACTGATAAAAAAGTACCTCAGGTAACTCATACAAAAGTTTCTTCTGTTTTTTCATAACTTTTAATATTTATGTGAATGAAATTTTTCTTCTATCTTACAACATCTATTGATATATGTCAAACTAAAATCCCTCGCTCTTTCGAGTAAGGGATTTTTATTCAGGATAATGTTAATTATCTGCGGAAACCTCCACCATTTTGTGGACGCTCTTCCATAGGACGAGCTTCGTTTACTGTAAGGTTTCTTCCTTCGAAGTCCTTTCCATCAAACATTGAGATAGCTGTAGCTGCATCTGAATCGTTTTCCATTTCAACGAAACCAAAGCCTTTTGAGCGACCTGTCATCTTATCCATAATAATAGTTGCTGAAGCGACAGCTCCTGCAGCACTGAAATGAGCACTTAGCTCATCGTTGGTAGTCTTATAAGGAAGACCACCTACATACAACTTTTTTGCCATATATGACAATGTATTCTCGTAATCGCGAAGCTGATTTCATTTACATACCTCAATGTCCAAAAGAATTTAGCACAACGAAGAATGAAACTAATACCAAAACATAAGCTAACTACTGGGTGGAATTATACCAGAGATAGGAAAATATAGCAAGGAATTACTCCTCTTCCTCTGCATCCCCTACTTGTCCACTTGAAAGGGCTTCTATGATTCTACTTATATTCCCCTCCATTATTCCAGGAATATTGGACCAAGATTGCTTGATGCGGTGGTCGGTGACTCTATCTTGCGGGAAGTTGTAGGTGCGGATCTTCTCACTTCTATCATTTGTACCTATTTGAGCTTTTCTGTCCCCTGAATATTTTTTAGCATCTTCCTCATCTTTAATCATTTGAAGCTTAGAGGTAAGCATCATCATAGCCTTTTCTCTGTTGCCAAGTTGGGTTCTCTCCGTAGTACAACGAACATCTTCTCCTGTCGGCTTATGTATAAGACGAACAGCTGTCTCTACTTTGTTTACATTCTGCCCTCCTGCTCCACCTGAGCGTGAGTACTCTATCTCTATATCTGCAGGATTTATGACTATTGTTGTTTTCTTTTTCAAAGGAAGAACAGCAACTGACGCTGTCGAAGTATGTATTCTTCCATTTTTCTCTGTGGCAGGAATACGTTGTACTCTATGAACTCCGGTCTCGTAGCGTAGAAGCTTGTATACATCTTTACCTTTTACTTCTATCGATGCTTCTTTGTACCCACCAGCACTACTTAAGGATTCATTGAGAATTTTCCAATTCCAATTTTTCTCTTCAGAGAATCTTTCGTACATATGAGCAAGCTCCCATGCGAAAAGTGAAGCTTCATCCCCTCCAGCTCCAGCGCGAACTTCAAGGATAATTTCATTGGGGAACTCTTCTTCCTCTATATCCCTTTTCATTATTTCTTCTAATTGTCTTTCAATTGCTTCCTTTTGAAATTTAATATTTTGGATTTCCTCTTCTGCAAGGTCACGTAGACTTTCATCAAGAGCTACCATATCATTTACTTTTTCTTCTTCAATTAAAAGGCGCTCGTATTCTAGAGCGAAATAGCTAGTCTTGTGATCTTTCTTGAGTTGTTCTAAATCTAAATTCATATTTTTTATTATATCAAATAAAAGAGTATTAAAAAAATCATAAATAGTCTTATCAGAGGGGCCGGCGGAGGTCGACGGACTGAGCAATGAGCAAATTTCTAGCAAGAAATTATGCGGACCCTCTGAGAAGAGCTATTTATGATTTTTTTAAGTTACTTTTTTGTTTTTGTTGCCTTTGCACCTGCGGCTGCACGCTTCTTGAAGCGGTCTACACGTCCTGCTGTGTCGAGAACCTTTTCATTACCGGTATAGAAAGGGTGGCACTGACTGCATATTTCAACTGTAATGCTATCCATGGTAGATCCTACGGGGAAAGTAGCTCCACATGCACATGTGACTACTGATTTATTGTTATATTTTGGGTGAATGTTTTTCTTCATAATTTTGTTATATTATCACGCTTTTATTAGTTTTGCAATGGGTCAATGTATTTCGTTTGAATATTAGTTGCTTTCTTCATAACACTGTCCCCATAAAAGCTATTATTTGGCTTTTTATTGTCACATTTACGACCTGAATAATATCTACAAGCAGCATTTCTTTCGCTTGTATAGCTACTTCCTTTGGCGCCTAGATCTGTAAGATAAATAGCTGAGGCCATGAAAGCATCCTTTGCATACCATGGATCAGGGGTTTTTATTCCAAGAATATTTGCGATTCGAGATTTAAGCAATTGCCATGTTGAAGGGATAAATTGTGCTGGACCCATAGCTCCTCCATACCCAGAACCTCCTATAGGGCAAGAGACTAGAGTTTTATATGGATCTCTTCCGACAGACGTAGTAATATCAAAGAAAGGTTTTACATCTCTGGTTGGCTTCATAACGTTTGCAAATGCCTTACCGCTTTTAGAACTTATACCGGATCCAGTTTCGATGTTGGTAACATAACAAGATCCTTGGTCAGTACCCAAATTACTTTCTTGGGTAAGTATTGCAAGTAGAAATGCAGGCCTAATTCCTAGTTTTTCTTCAGCTAATTTTGCATATTCCAAAGCTTTTTCAAAAGGAATAGCAGAAACGTCACGAAGATTAAATAACATTGAAAGTATTTCCGCGCGTCTTCTTGCTTTATCATCTAAAAGTTTTTGATAAGCTTTTTCTTTGTCTTTACTAATTGATAATAATTGTTGTTTATCTTTTTCATTCATCTCAACTTCTCTTTTGGCTGTTTCTAGTTGTACTTTGGTATCTACTTCTTTGTTTTTCTTTTGCTCGAGGAGATTTTTTTCTTCTTCAGTGAGAGACTTTACTCCTCTGATTTCATCTACAGATTTACCAATGCTTCTTTTTATAGAAGAAAAGGCATCAATGTCTCCATAAGCATCGGAGATATTATTTTTTGAAAGTATTAACGCGAGTATTGATTTATCATCTATTTCTCTGTTTTTACGGATTAATTGAGCCAAAGATTCTTTAATGCTGTCTAATCTGTCATTTAAAGTATTAATTTTCTGACTTTTCTCAATTATTTCACCTCCCAGTTTTTTGATTATTAGATTCTTGGCTTGAATGTCTAATTTGGATTTTTTAATTTGAGTTGTTAGGATCGCTATATCACGAGAAAGAGAGGTGGATTGGCCCTTCTGTGTAGAAAGCTCCTTTTGTTTTGCGGCTATTTCCTTTTCCAGGTTTGATAGCTCACTTTCTAGCCTGGCTCTATCGGCTTGGGCATTTTCAAGCTCCTGGCCAGCATGAACTTTTGGTATTTGATAAATGAAATTTCCAAAAATTGATGTAAATATAAAGAAAAAAGAGAAAAGGTATAAAATGTATCGATTCATTCCTCTATTATAGCATAAATCACCCTCAACCAAAGTTGAGAGTGATTTATGTTCATTCAATAATGTTATTTTGCTTCTGTTGACTCTGGAGCTTCCTCTTCTTTCTTACCCTTCTTTTCTACTTCAATAGCCGAAAGATCTACTACTACTTCCTCTTCTTTTTCTTCTTTAGCAGCAGCTACGAGAGCTACAACTTCTTCACCATCAGTTACTAGAGTTACACCCTTTGGAAGTTTTATGTCTTTGACATGAATCAAGTCTTCAAGTGTAGCAATGATAGTTACATCTATCTCAATATTATGAGGAAGGTCTTTAGGAAGAGCTTCAATCTCAATTTCGTGTAAGACCTTGACGAGAGTACCTAGACCATCTTTTTCAGCTTTGGCAATGCCGATGAAAATAAGTGGAATAGCCACTTCGACAGGTTTGTTCATATCAACAGCAAGGAAATCTACGTGTATAGGAAATCCTTTAACTGGATCTACCTGCACTTCGTGGATAAGAACATCAACTTTGACGGCCTTTTCCTTTTCTGTTGTGCCAGCGATATCAAGTACTATTGTACTTGTCTCACCTGCGATTCTTAATGTTTTAACGAAGTCAGTACTCAAAACGGAAACGAGCTGGTTTTCCACTTGAGCGCCATAGACGACAGCTGGGATCATACCGTTATTTCGTATGACACTTAGCTTCTCCGTCTTACTTCGCTTTGTTGCGGTTAATGTATTCATAGACGCCATATTAACACTATAATCCTCTTTCTGCAAGTGATAACAATTGACAAAATCACTTATTGATTATATTATAAGGAAAAATTTAAAAATCAAAAAACTATGGGAACATTTTTTGTTATTCTATGTCTAGGTATTTTTCTTGTGGTATTATCTGCTCTACTAATTAGGGAAAGGATAATTAGAAAAAGAGTAAAAAGGAAATTGCTGTATTAAAAAAGCAGAATAATGAATTTTTTATGGAGCAAATAAAATTTTATCGCGTGCTTCGAAAACACAAAAAAAGACTTGATTCAACCAGAAAAAAGAATAAAGAATTAATGTTTACTCTTTGCAATTATGAAAAAGAGGCTATTCATTGGAAAAACGAGTACAGCATGCTACAGTAATTAATTTAAAAAATACTATCTCATGAAAAAAAAGATTTTAAATGTATTTATTTGCTTAGGCCTTGTATGTGTATTTGTATATTTTTTAATAATTTCGAAGGACTCATTGTTTTTTGAAGAAATTATTTTTGGGGAAATTTCTTTGATTGTCATCTTTTCTGCTTATAAAAAAATACGAAAAGTTCAATCTGATATTTATAATGAAGTTAAAAAAATTAAACTAGCTTCAGAAAAATTCCGTCAAAAATATCTTTACCTGGAGGAATTGAATTCTTCTTCGGAATATCCAAAAGACCTCACCAGGATGAAAATGATTCACAATCAGGAAGACTACGAGGAAGAAATTCTTGACTACAATAAGTTTATGGGCAAATACCCTAAATTTTTAGTTAGGTTAATATTAAATAAGGTAAACTAAAATAAGCCATGCCCTGCTCAAAAAGCGGGGTATATTTATTTTATATTATTCAGCAATCGTATAAGTTTTGTGCAGACTTATAGGTAAGCCTGCTTTTTTAGCTTTTTCTATAGTGTCGCTAGTGCCACTACTATCATTGACTTGAAAGGCATATATTTCATCAGAAAAGGTCACTTCCTCATTGTGACGAATATCATATTCTTCCTGACTTATATCTCCACTTTCTTTTCTTACTTCAAATACAGCACTTGGATTTCTCTCCTTAATTAATTTTAAAAGATATTCCAAGTTGTCTATGTCTGTATCATTAATAGGACTGTGCTTCCAACTTTTTCTATAATCGTCTATAAAATGATCAAGACGTGCAGGGATAAAAATTCTAATACGAGTACAACTTGGATTTAATTTTACAAACTCATCCATAGCAAAATAATCAACTCCAGTTGCTCCACCAGTAGCTAGGCCATCACCACGCTCGAAAACACGTCTAACTGCTTGTCTGACATCATTTTCAACCTCTTTATTAGTTAATTGCCATGTACCTGTAAATATAATCCATTTCATGAAATGTCATTATAACATACATTATTCATAATATCAAATTTAGCAAAAATTGATTATTTGGATTCATCTTTACCCCTCCAATTTATTTCAAAAGAGATAGAATACTTATTGGGGATTTTCCACTTAGAGAATCTAAAACAAAAAAACTGAAATTTGTTTTCATTAATTTTACCAAATCCCCATCTATTCAATGTAAGTTCTATGTCTATAACCATATACTATAAATTGTTGAATAATTTCAAACGATTATAGACCACATCTTCTACAGCCTCCACTCCCCCTTTTAGGAATTTATAAGGAGCAACTTCGTTGGGATTTTCTTTTAATGATTTCTCTAATGCATTTTTATAAGCCACGCGTATCTCAGTATTAATGTGGATTATTGAGATTCCAGCTTTTATTGCACTTGTGAAGTCTTCATCTGCTATTCCTGAACCTCCATGGAGTACCAACGGAACCCCACAAGCTTCTCTGATAGCTTTAATTCTCTCTATATCTAATCTTGGGTTACCACCTTTTATCATTCCATGAATATTACCTACTGACGGCGCAAGTAGGTTTATATCAGTTTGTTCGACAAAATATTTTGCATCCTCTGGTTTTGTCATTGTTGCCTCACTCACTCCTTCTGGGATTGCATCAAGTAGTTTGGATGACTGTCCAATGAATCCTAGCTCGGCTTCTATTAGTATGTCCCTACCTTCTTTATCACCTAATTCTTTAGCATATTCTACACACTTTTTTGTAAGGATTATATTTTCCTCAAGAGGAAGTTTTACAGCATCTAGAATTGCCGCGTCATATCCTGCCTCTAAAGCTTTTTTAACAGACTCAAAAGTATAATGATGGTCTGCATTTAAGAATATTGGATAGTTATCTCTTTCTCTTATCATTTTGACCAACACTGCAACTTCATCTCTACCAATAAATTCTTCCTCTCCTTCTGAGACACCAATGATAATAGGCACTGGGGAACCTGTTTCTTCCGATAGTTTTTTAGAAGCATTATATATACCATGCAAGCCTTCCATGTTTGAAATATTAAAATGCCCGATGGCTATTCCTTTTCCCTCTGCTTCTTTTATATATTCTCTTAAAGTTTTAATCATATTAATAATTATATCACATTGTGGTATAATATTTAAATGGATAAAGATAAACAAATAGATTTTCTAGCTATAGGAGATATAGCAACTGAGCCATTTATAAAGATTATTGATGCAGAAGCCAATTGTGATTTACAGGGGGAACATTGCAAGATATGTTTTCGTTTCGGAGAAAAGGTACCCTATGAATCTGCAGAAGTATGCCATGCTGTAGGCAACAGTCCCAATGTAGCAGTTGGTGTAAGTAAGCTTGGTCTCAAGTCGTCCCTCGTTTCTTATATTGGGGATGATACTGTAGGCAAACAAGACTTAGAATCTTTAATGAAAGATGGTGTCAATGTAGATCATATGAAAATAGTTCCTGGTATGGAGTCCAATTATCATTTTGTTCTTTGGTACGAAACTGAGCGAACAATTCTTGTGAAGCATACAGAATTCCCTTATTCTTTAGGTGAAGATGTTCCTCAAGCTAAATGGGTTTATCTTTCGTCGTTAGCTTCAAATTCAATCGATTATCACAAAGAAATAAATGATTATTTAAATAAATTTCCTGAGGTAAAATTAGCTTTTCAACCTGGAACATTTCAAATTAAACTTGGAATTGAAGCTTTAAGGGATATATATCAAAAAACAGAAATACTCTTCTGTAATTTAGTTGAAGCTCAAAAAATCTTAGAAACCGAAGAAAATGATGCTGTTAAATTGATGACCATGTTGAGGTCTATTGGTCCAAAGAATATAATAATGACAGATGGGCTTAGGGGGGCTTATTTAGATGATGGAATCAATATCTGGTTTATTCCTGTATACAGCACATCCTCTTTTGAATCAACGGGAGCTGGTGATGCTTTTGCTTCGGCTGTTGTCTCGGCCTTAATATTAGAAAAAGATTTAAAAGAGGCCTTAACGTGGGGACCTATCAATGCCATGTCTGTTGTCTTACAAGTTGGACCTCAAAAAGGACTTCTCTCAAGAGAAAAATTAGAAGAATATTTAACGAATGCTCCTGAAAATTATAAACTAACTCAAATTAAATAAAAGTAATAAAAAATAAGGAAGTCCGACTTCCTTATTTTTTATTATTTTTATTTCAATATTTTTCTTACAGCCCTAAGTATCGCCTCTTGGTCTATTTCGTAATATTTTGCGAGTTCTTCAGGTATACCTGACTGTCCAAATTTGTCTTTTACTCCCACAAACTCTATTCTAGTAGGATAGTTTTGAGCTAGGCATTCAGCAACAGCTCCTCCCATACCGCCAGCAATTTGATGGTCTTCCACTGTTACTATTTTTTTGGTTTCTTTTGCTAAGGCCATAATAGCATCACTGTCTAAAGGTTTTATAGTGGATAGATTCATAACCTTCACCTTTATTCCTTCACTTTCTAAATTTTTAGCTACTATTAGCGCATTGTATACTGATGGTCCTGTAGCGATTATTCCCAATTGGGCGAGTCCATTTTCAGGCTGGAAAACTATTTGTGCTTTACCTATTTCAAATGGAGTTTCCTCTGTTGTTATTATTGGAGTATCATTCCTGGCACACCGTAGGTATGTCGGGCTTTTTGTTTTTGACATTACAATAGTTGCCTTCTTAGCTTCGATAGCGTCACAAGGAGAAATAACTACCATGTTAGGAAGTACGCGAGTAAGAGCAATGTCTTCTAGGCATTGGTGGCTTCCTCCATCAGGACCCACAGAAAGACCTGCATGTGTGCCGATAATCTTAACAGGTTCTCCATTAAAACAAATAGTTGTGCGTATTTGTTCCCAATTACGTCCAGGACTATAAATTGCATAAGAAGCAATAAAAGGAATTTTGCCCATAGAAGCCATGCCACTTGCCACAGACGCTAAGTTTTGTTCAGCAATTCCTAATTCTATAAATCTATCAGGGAATTTGTCAGCAAATAAGTTCATCTTAGTAGATTCTACTAAGTCAGCACAAAGTCCTACGATGTTTTCATTTTGTGTTCCAGCAATGAGTAACCCTTCACCAAAGCCGAGACGAGTAGATTTCTTCTCTACATCAGAATTAAATATTTTTGTATTTAGTTTTAATTTTTGATTAAGCATTTTGTTTTTATAATTACTAGAACCTAGCCACTAGAAACTAGAAACTAATTTTTCTAATTCTTTAATTGCCATGTCTTTCTCCTCTTTACTTGGAGCTATTCCATGCCATTTATAATTCCCTTCCCATTCTTTTACTCCTTTACTTGGAATTGTTTTTGCAATTATCACATAAGGTCTCTCTTTGTTATTTTTAGCATTATAAATTGCGTGATTGATTTGAATTAAATCATGTCCATTTATTTGTTCACCATTCCATCCAAATTCTTTAAATTTAGAAAGCATGTCTCCCATTGGCATAACTATCTCAGTACTACCATCTATTTGAATAAAGTTTCTATCTACTATTACAATTAAATTGTTTAACTTCTCTTTTGAGGCGAGCATGATCGCTTCCCAGTTCTGACCTTCGTTTAGTTCCCCGTCACCTAGGAGACAATATATTTTCTTATCAATTCCCCTCTCCATGCGAGATGCAATAGCCATACCTACTGCTTGGGAAAGCCCTTCGCCAAGTGGTCCTGAAGAGGTCTCTAGTATAGGCAAGAATTCTCTGTGAGGATGTCCTTGGAGTCTACTACTAAATTTGCGGAGCGTATTAAGTTCTTCTACTGGGAAGTATCCTGCATGAGCCATTGTGGCATAAAGTACTGGACAAATATGACCATTGGACAATACTAATCTGTCTCTATCTGGCCAAAAAGGATTTTCTGGCTGATGTTTTAAAGCTTCAAAATATAAATAAGTAAATATATCTGCCATACCAAGGGCGCCGGCTGTGTGTCCAGATTTTGCCTCATAAAGCATATTGATAATACTCTTACGAATATTATTCGCTATTATTTGTAATTCTTTTATTCTATTGTCGTTTAATGTTTCCATTGTATTTAAGCGAAACAAATTATTTTATAAAAAACTAGTCTGGCTCCTCGTCCTCCCTCATCCGAGGACTTTTTTTAAAATATAATTTGTGTAGCTTTCTAAGAACCTAGTTCACTTAATTCTTTTATCGTTTCTTTGACATCAAAACTTCTCATAAGTAGACTCCCTGTGACGAGCCTGTCTGCGCCTGCTTCTACTAATCGCGGAGCAGTATCTTCATTGACACTACCATCCACACTTACAATCAAATCTGGATATTTTTCTTTTAAACTTTTTATCTGAGCCAAAACTTTTTCATCGAAAGGTTCACCTTGGAATCCTATGTGCTCGATACCCATACATTGTACAAAATCTATCGAATTTATGTAAGGGAATAATTCCTCTATCTTCGTTGTTGTATTTATAGCTATTCCTATTTCTAAATTCTCTCTAGTATATGGGTCGATAGCATTAATAAAATCCTTAAGTTCATTTTGGTCCTCAGCTTCTAGGTGGAATATTATTCTTTTCGCTCCGAGCCGAACAAAAAAGTCGAATTGTTTGATAGCATCTTTAACCATTAGATCAAATTCAAAGTCTAAGTTTTCCCAGTACGGTAAGCCTTCTTCCTCTTCTAATATAGGGGCGACACTTTGGGCATCATAAGGACTCATAGGCCAGCTTATAGATTCTACAAACTTGCCATCACAGATATCTATTTGTACTATATGTGTCACATTTACAACATTGGCAATCTTTTGCCTTAGGTCATTTATATCTTTAGCTAATACTGCTGGTATAACTTCAATCATAATTATTTAATCTTACGATTAGCTTTTATTATAAATAATGAAATGAAAATTATTAGAATAAAAATAGGCCATAATTCTAAGTAATTAATTTTTTTAGGAAATTCTTCAATAGAAGATGTTTTTAAAACATAAAAAATAAGACCAATTATGAACAAAATAAGGGTGCCTATGTAATAAAGTATCTTAAAATTTTTATTTATTTTACCAATTTCCTTTAATCTTCGTACGTGCCTTTCTTCATTTGAAAATGGAGTATTTATAAATATTTTTATAGCTTCTTTTCCTTCTTCCTCTTCTATAAAACGAACACCGAGAGAAAGAACGTTGGCATCATTGTGTTCACGGCCCAGTTTTACAATTTCCAAATTACCACCATAATATTCAATAGCTCTGACTCCATCTATTTTATTGGCTGAAATTTGCTCTCCTTCACCGCTACCCCCTAGTATTATTCCAAGAGAATCTGGGTGGAGAGCCACCTCTTTAGCGACAGGAATTATAAAATCAGGATAATCATCCGTTGGTTCTAAAGAAAAAGCTCCCTTGTCTTCTACTTCGTACCCAAGTTCTTTTATAAATATTTTAAGTTTTTCTTTTAGTGCAAATCCAGCATGATCACTGCCTATATAAATTTTCATATTTATATTATAATACATTTTATGACAATATTCCATAAATACCACGGTGCGGGGAACGACTTTATAATGATTAATAATCTGGATAAAAGTGTTACCTTAGTACCTGAACAAATCAAGCAATTTTGTGATAGAAATTTTGGCATCGGTGCTGATGGAGTCATTCTTTTAGAGCCAAGCGATAAAGCTGATTGTTTTATGAATTACTATAATTCTGATGGAACTCTAGCTGAAATGTGTGGTAATGGTGCTCGTTGTACAGCCAAATTCTTCCTAGAACAAACTTCTGCGTTAGGCCTTGCCTCACGCAAGATTGAATTAAATATAGAAACGAGAGCTGGTATAAAAAATATAAAAGTAAACGAAGATGATACTTATTCTGTAAATATGGGTGCTCCTATATTTGAAAGCCCTGATTTTCCTACTGTCACAGGTCTGACCTGTGACAAAAAGATAAACATAGAGGGTTTTGATTTTAATTGTGTATCTATGGGTAATCCGCATGCAGTTACAATAGTAGAAGACTTAAATAAATTAGATTTGAAAACTATTGGCCCAAAGGTAGAAATTGATGAAAACTTTCCTAATAAAATAAATGTAGAGTTTGTAGAAAAAATCAGCGAAGACTATTACAAAGTAAAAGTCTGGGAGCGAGGTTGCGGAGCAACTCTTGCTTGTGGTACTGGCGCCTGTGCAGTCTATTCGATATTAAATAAACTTTCCCCTAAGCCGTGCCTAGGGGAAGAAATAACTCTCGAATTCCCTGGTGGAAAGCTATATTTATCTGAAAACGAACAAGGCCACGTATTACTACGCGGCCCAGCAACTTTTGTATTTAAGGGAGAGATATCGCAATTAAATTTAAATTCCACCGTTATAAAATAAACCAATAAGAAAACCTAATATATAGATTACTAAATATATAATAAGAAATCCTAAAATAATAAATTTAAAAATTTTTAAAAAATAGTTATTTTTGTTGATTACATTTTGATTATTTAGATTAAAACTTGGTTTTTTTAATATTCCAATCTTTTCCAAAATAAAATAAACAATTATACTCAAGGCTACAGATAAAGAAACAGCTATTATTTCTAGATATATTATTTTGGGAATAAATCTTATATCTGATTTAAATAATAAAATTGAACCAACTATTATTCCAGAAATAAGCCCAATATAGATAAATTTTTTCATAGTTATTTTATAGTATTACCTGTTTTAACTACATGATCAACAAGAGTGTATGTATACCCCATTTCGTTATCATACCAGCCGAGGACTTTCACAAGGTTGCCTCCGACGACACGAGTCAGATCAATATCAGCTATACAAGCATGACTTTCTCCAAGAATATCTGAGGAAACAAGATTGTCTTCTGTAACAGTAAACAATTTTTCCCATCGAGGATCTTTTGCTGCTTTTTTCATTATCTCATTAACCTCTTCTTTTGTGGTATTTCTCTTCGCAATAAATGTAACATCTACAATTGACCCGTCGACAACTGGTACACGAATAGCTAGACCGTCGAATAATCCCTTAAGACTTGGGAAGGCTTCAGTCAAAGCGATAGCTGCTCCTGTAGAGCTTGGAACGATATTCTGAGCTGCTGCACGACCTTCACGAAGGTCTTTCTTACTTGGGCCGTCTACGAGGACCTGAGCAGCAGTATAGCCGTGGACAGTGTTTAAAACTGCCTTTTCAATACCAATAGATTCATCCATGATCGCGATAAGCGGAGAAGCAGCGTTACTAGTACAAGATGCGTTGGAAGTGATGTCACATGTTCCAAATTTATCTTCGTTAACACCAAGGATAATAGTCTCACCTTTAGTTGTACTCTCAGCTCCTTTTGAGGGCGCACTGATAACTACCTTTTTAGCTCCACAATCAAGGTGGAATTTTGCTTTATCAAATGAAGTAAAGAGGCCTGTGGATTCTACAACTACATCAATATCCAAATCTTTCCAAGGAAGTTTTGTTGTATCTTTTTCTGAAATGAACAATACTTTCTTGTCGTCAATAAGCAGGTTGCTTGTCCCATTAGAATTGGCTTCAATTCGCACGGGATGTCCCCAATTACGATAAACAGTATCATGACGAAGAAGATAAGAAAGACTCTCAATAGAACCCAAGTCATTCACTGCTACTATCTCTATGTCCTCCCTCTCCCAAGCAATCTTCAAAAATGCTCTTCCAATTCTCCCAAAACCATTTATCGCAACTTTTATCTTTTTCATATAATAATTATATCACAAAATAACGGAGTAAAAATGTTGAAATTCTGAGTCGCGTAGGTCCCAGTAATCTGGGTAAAGCGCGAAGAATTTGAATATTTTTATGTAGTTATTTTAACTTAATAATTCTTTTAATAATTTTTGAACCATTTGTGGATTTGCACTACCTTTACTTTCCTTCATAACTTGACCAACTAGAGACATTATAGCATTCTCTTTGCCTCCTTTGTAGGTTTCTACAACAGTAGGGTTGGCATCTATAATTTTCTTTATTATTTCTTTGAGTGCGCCTTCGTCGTGATTCTGTAGTAACCCTTTTTCAGTCGCTACTTTAAGTGGAGATTCATCTTTAATAACTATCATAGCAAGGATATCTTTGGCTCCACGAGAAGAAATTTTATTCTCTACTACCATCTCTATAAGCTCAGCAAAATTTTTAACATATGGAAGTCCGACTTCCATATTTACTTTTTTAAGGCCTAAATAATCAGAAGTAATATAATTTGAGGCTATTTTAATTTTATTTTTATCTTTTAGCTCCCCTGCTACTTTCTCGAACCAGTCGCCAAGTTCTTTGTCCACAATATAACTCTCTATATCTTCATCTTTAATTCCACAATCATTCCTATATCTATTTCTTCTTGCTTCTGGAAGTTCTGGAAGTTCACTTCTCATCTTTTCTATATCAAAAACTTTACTTAAAAATAGTTTTGGTAAATCTGGATCTGGGAAGTATCTATAGTCGTTGGCATTTTCTTTCTTTCGCTGAGAGAAGGTAGACTGTTTACTTTCATCCCAACCACGAGTTTCCTGAACTATTTTATCTCCTTCTCCTGTATCAAGTAGTGCGGACATTCTTTTTATCTCATATTCTGCCGCACGCTCCATCGCCTTGAAAGAATTAATATTTTTAACTTCTACCTTTGTACCAAAAACCTTAGGGTCTTCTGATATTGAAATGTTGAGTTCTACTCTCATCTGACCTTTTTCCATATTAGCTTCAGATACTCCTAAGTACCGAAGGACTGTTTGTAATTCTCTCCCGAAGTCCCCAGCTTGTTTAGAAGAATGAATTACTGGTTCGGTCACAAGCTCCATCAAAGGCACCCCACATCGATTAAAATCTACAAGAGAATAATCCCCTCTGTCATGTTTACTTGTAGCGGTATCTTCTTCTAGGTGCACACGAGTAATGTCTACTCCCTTAAGAGAGCCACCAGAAACGATTGGGTATTTATATTGTGAGATCTGGTAAGCTTTTGGAATATCTGGATAAAAGTAATTTTTTCTATCAAATTCTGTAAAGTCTGCAATATTGGCCCCGAGCGCAAGCCCTACCTTTATAACGCTCTCTACTGCCTTCTTGTTTATAACAGGCAGAGTACCAGGATGAGCCATACAAACTGGGCAGATATTTACATTTGGTTTTACTTCGTCTGGGTCGTTCTTGCAACCACAAAACATTTTAGAATTGGTATTTAGTTCCGCATGTATCTCAAGGCCGATGGTAGTATAGTATTCTTTTGACATATGTATGAGTATAGCAAAATTTTAATAATTGGGAAAATAGAGGTGGGAGTATCTCGCCCTATGGTCGCTGGTACTTTTTGCTCTGGTTAATACCAGAGAACAAAAAGTCTTTCGATTTCCACCTCACGAGTGAAGTAGTTCACTCGTTTCGGGCACAAAATAAAAAAGACCGACTTTCGTCGTCTTTTTTATTTTGTGCCCGAGGTGGGAATCGAACCCACATCCCTTACGAGACACGATTTTAAGTCGTGCGCGTATACCAGTTCCGCCACTCGGGCATATATATAACAAATACTTTAATATAATTACATATTTTTTATTTTTTTACAACTTTATTTCTTTATCATACTTGCTAGTATTTTAGGTAAATATAACCCTGGATTTAGGTATGCACTTAAGGCTGAAATTGGCTGAGTGAAGATTTTGCCACCACAACTTTTACTAGGCACAGTATCCACCTTTACTCCGTCAGAGGCATATACAGCTACGTGTAGATGCGGACCAGTTGATGATCCAGTATTACCAGAGAGAGCGACGACGTCGCCTGAACTTACTTTATCTCCAACATTAGCTGAAATAGAAGATAAGTGGCCGTAGGTACTTGAAAGCCCATTGTTGTATTTTATAAAAACCCATTTACCAAATGAAGCTCCCTTACAAGCAGTATCTGTATCGCCAGTCCCTAGAACTGTACCCGTTGCCATAGCCATGACAGGAGTTCCAACTTTTGCTCGGAAATCTATCCCATAATGAAATCTTCCCCATCTGGCTCCAAAAGGAGATGTGACTAATATAGAACTAAGTGGAAAAGACAATACACCTGAACCTTCTTTTGGAATTGATTTAGGATTTAAAATAAATTTAATCTGAGCTTCATAATCTTCAATAGCCTTCTCAAAGGCATCTTTTCTCTTCTCTGTTTCAGCTAAAAGTTTCTTATATTCTGATTCTTTGTTTTGAGTTTCCTTAAGTAGAGTATCCTTTTCTTTTTTATTAGCAGATATTTCCATTTCTTTGACTGTCAAAGTCTTTTTGAGTGTAGTTAAAACATTTTTTTCTTCCTCTTTTTTATCTTTCGATACAGTTAAATTTTCTTTTTGTAAAGAAATATTATTTATATAATTTTTTAATTGAGTATTTAAATTAATTATATTATTATATTCACGACTTAAATCACTTAAATTTTCTTGAGATAGTAATTTTTGAAGAATGGTTTGGTCGTCTTGTTGGTTAAGATTTTTAATTAAGTTGGCCAAAGATTCTTTTGATTTATTTAAAATGGTAATTTTAGTGTCTATTTCACTATCTAGAGTTTTAATTACTAATCCAGTCGCTGTTATCTTTTTCTCTGTCTGCTCTCTTTCTTTAATAAGTTTATTTCTCTTAAGGGTTAGATCTTTAATGGCATTAGCTAGAGTATTCTTCTGTTGGCCTGTTTCTGCTATTTGCCCCGATAGAGCGGCTATCTCCTTATTGAGCTTCTCTATCTGGCTATTTGTATTACTTATTTGTGCCTGAAGTTCCTCAACTGTTTGAGCAGACGAATATGAATAAAAGCCTAAAATAATAATACCGATAAAAATTGTACTGAAAATAATCTTTTTCATTACTATCTTTATTATACTACATATTTTACTACTTTATGAATTTAAAAGAGAAATAGCTTTATTAATACGAGAAATTGTTTCTTTTTTACCTAAAATATCAGCTAAAATGAATGGATCTGGAGATTTATCGAGTCCAGAGAGTGCAAAGCGAAGTGGGTGAAGCACTTCACCCCTAGAATCCATATGATTTGCTATTTCCATAAGCAAGGCTTTAATTTTCTCAAAAGTGAAGTCAGCCTCTTCTGTATTTTGTAGAGTGCCTAATGCTTCTTCTAAATTACTTTTAATTTTTGACAAAGGGACATCTTTATATATCAACTTAGATGTTTCGTACTCTGGTTCTTTGTAAAAGAAGTCCAGTTCACCACTATCTACCATATTTTTAATATCACCAAATTTAGAAATCCTCTCCATAATAAGTGGAACAATTTTCCTAATTTGAAGTTCTGTCGGTAACCAATAGAAAATATTTTTCTCTAATTCTTCTGGTGATAACTTTTTGATATGTTCCTTGTTTATCCAATCAAGCTTTTCTTCGTTATACTTACCTCCGCTTATGTGAATCTTTTTAATATCAAAAAGATTTATGAATTCTTCGGGTGTAAGTATTTCTTGCTCTCCCTCTGGACTCCACCCGATGAAGGCTAGGAAGTTCATCATTGCTGATGGTAAATATCCCTCTTCTTTGTATTCAAGAAAGTCTTTTGCGCCATCTCGTTTACCTAGCTTCTTCTTTCCATCAACTCCCATTATTGGAGGAAGTGTTACGAATTCTGGTCTTTGTATTTCTAAGGCATCAAAGATCGATAAGAATTTAGGTGTTGAAGATATAAATTCATCTCCACGCATAACATGAGTCACTCCCATTTCTAGGTCATCTATAATATGAGCAAAGTTATAAGTTGGATATCCGTCACTTTTTATTAAAATAAAATCATCAAGTGCTTCAGGTCCAGCTTTCAAATGGCCACGAACTACGTCAATCCATTCATAACTTTTAATATCTGTAACTTTAAAACGAAGTGGCTTAGTACCGTCCCAGACTGGTGTATTCTCTGGTCTGTGATCACGATACAAGAATGGCCTTTTCTCTTCGTCGGCTTTTTTACGGAAAGCCTCAACTTCTTCTTCTGTATAAGGGTCGCTATAAGCTAAACCTTTTTCTATAAGGATTTTTGCATATTTAATATAAGATTCTAATCTTTCGGATTGTTTATATGGAGCATTTGAGCCTCCTATATCGGGACCTTCATCCCAATCTATTCCTAGCCACTTAAGAGAAGCAATAACGTGTTCTATGGAACCATCTACTTCACGTGCCTTGTCAGTATCTTCTACTCTTAATATGAAAGTACCATTATTTTTGCGAGCAAAAGCCCAAGCATATAAAGCTGTGCGAATATTACCAATATGAACAAATCCTGTTGGGGACGGAGCAAAACGTGTAACTACTTTTTGTGTTTGATTTTCCATATTATATTTCTTCGTGAGATTGAGCTATTTGGATTGCCTCTAATGCTATTTTATGAGCTGCATCAGGATTTGCAAAATTTAACGCGCCCTCTTTCATTAAAGCAAGCTTTTCTTTATTATTTATAATCTTATCTATCTCTGAAATTAAAACATGTGGTGTAAGATTTGCTTCCTCTATGACTTCACACGCCTTTGTTCGGGCATAATTATAAGCATTTTTCCTCTGATGATTTCCATTTGAATTAGTTATTGGAATAATAATTGAAGGTATCCCCCATGATGCAATTTCAAAAATCGCTGAACCAGCTCTAGATATAACTATAGTGGCGATTCCAGCTGCCATTCTAGTCGCTAAGTTGTTTAAATATGGGACAGCTACATATCGAGAAATATTCTCATTATTTTCCATTACAAGCTTCGATCTAGCTGACACGTCATCAATATTATTGATACCAGTTTGGTGAATTATTTGATATTTTGACAGTAATTCAGGTAAAACTTCTATAATAATATTATTTATTATTTCTGCTCCAGACGAACCACCTATTACTAAAATTACAGGTAAGGAAGAATCTAGCTTAAAAAATTCAAAAGCCCCAGCACTATCACCGTGTAAAATATTTTTCCTAATAGGTTGACCTGTGTGTGCTGTTTTTTCTTTTGGAAGATATTCAATAGCTTCTGGCCAAGAGATTGCTACCTTTTGGGCAAATTTAGCAGTCCAAACATTTAATCTACCAGGATAAGAATCTGATTCATGAACTATTACAGGAATACGAAGCAACTTTGATGCAAAAACTGCTGGAAAGGCTGCATAACCTCCTTTAGAGATAACAACATCGGGATAAATAAAAAACATTGAAAAGAATCCTAAAAATAAACCCGACATTGTTTTAAATAGATCTGAAATATTTTTCAGCGAAAAATAAAGACGCATTTTACCGGCTGGAACTTGTATAAAAGTAATAGTATTCTCAAAAAGCATTCGTTTATCGTACGGTTTGTCTGCCATATAGTATAGCTTCAAATCAATGATCTTTTCCTTGTCAGATATCTCAATCAATTTCTCGGCTATAGCAATAAGCGGATAAAAGTGTCCGCCAGTTCCCCCTCCTGTAAGTAATATTTTCATATTTTATATTTTAACCTATTTTTTATTTTTTCTCTAGTGTTGGAGATTTTTGAAATTTTGAAATGTTGAGGACTATACCCATTAGACCAATATCGAGGAGTAAAGCGGTACCACCGTGAGACATGAAGACAAGTGGAACACCAGTTAATGGAAAGACGCCAATGATAGACGCAATATTCATAAATGACTGAGCAGTGATGATGGTGATAGTTCCAATAACAAAAAGTTTAGAAAATGAGTCAGGTGCATAGTGAGCTATACGGTAGCCACGAAGTGCAAATGCGACATACAAGCAAATAATTATAGCTCCACCGATAAATCCTACCTCCTCTCCTATCACAGCAAATATGGAGTCTCCTTGTGGTTCAGGAAGATAATTAAACTTTTGGATACTCTGCCCGAGGCCCCTGCCAGCTATACCACCTGTTCCTACTGCTATTAAAGATTGTTGTATTTGATAAGAGGAAGTACTGCCGTTTTCATTGGGATTTATAAAAGTTTTTATCCGACTCTGAAGATAAGGAGTAGTAAAAGCTAGAATAGCAAAAGCCAAGATACTAACAGCAAATAGTCCAAGAATATACTTCCATGGAGTACCGGAAACAAAAAGCATGATCATAGCTGTTGTGGTAATTAAAATTAAACTTTTTGTATCAGGTTGATTTATGAGAACTGCGGTGATAATCCCAAGAAGTACGATAAGTGGCAATAAGCTAAAACGGAAATCTTGTACTCTACCTTTGACCCAAGAAAGCCAAGCGGCAAAGTAAATAACAAATCCTATTTTTAAAAATTCAACTGGTTGCAGGGAAATACCAAAAACTTCAATCCACCTGCGTGATCCTCCGTGCTCCATACCTAAGCCTGGAACAAATACAAGAGTCGTCGCAATTATAGATATTATAAATAAAGGTAAAGAATATTGTCGCCAAAATTTATACGGGATTTTTAGTCCAAAATATAAAGCTACAAGTCCTCCAAATAATCCATAGATGACTTGATTGAACATAACCCCATAAAATTTTGATTCATTTTTATTTAAAATTCCAAGCGAAGCAGAAATAAACATTATCAAACCAATGATAACAAGAGAAAGTACTATTCCGAAAAATATCTTGTCTATTTTATTTTTATCATTAGATGCCATTATTTAATTTTTAATTTAACTTATAAGCGAAATAATAACTCCTAAAATAGCTGTTATGATTCCAACAATCCAATAACGCATTGTTACTTTATATTTGGGCCAACCAAGTGCCTCAAAATGATGATGGAGTGGTGCAAAAAGAAAAACTTTTTTGCCATTTCGAAGTTTCCTTGAACCTATTTGAATAACATCTGAAAGAGATGTAATAAATAAAGGAAATGCGATGATAGGAAGAAGGAGAACTGTATCAGTCAAAAAAGCAATAACAGCTAGGGTAACAGTGAGTCCGATCATACCTGTCTCTCCCATATAAAACCTAGCTGGTGGAATATTAAACCAAAGAAAAGCTAGTGTGCTACCTGTAATTACAGCACAAAATGTGGCCAAGTCTGTTTGACCATTAAAGAAAGCAATAAGAGTATAAGCAGTGAAAATAGAAGCTAGAACTCCCCCTGAAAGACCATCAACTCCATCAATAACACTTGATGACCATAGTGACACCATAATTAAAAGAAAAAATGGAATAAAAAAATAACCGAGATTGATAAATCCATACCAAGGAATATATAATTCTGTATAACCAAGTTTAAAATAAAACCAAAAACTAATAATTAATCCTAGAAGTAGGATAATTCCTATTTTAATATAACGCAAAACAATAGGATCAGTTGTCCACTTTCCACGCCCAAAAATTTGTAAAAAATCATCTCCCAGACCTATCAAAGAGGCAACAATCAAAGTAAAAAATGGTAGGAGTGTTTGACTGCGACTAATAAAATACATTTTGTTTGTGGTATCAGCGACAAAAAGATAGTCGATCAAGCTAATAATTGCTAAGGTTAATATTACAGAAATCCATATTATCATTCCACCAGTCCGGGGAGTTGAAATTTCAGCGTTACAATCATGAATCTTTGCAAAACCCGGAACTTCTTTTTCTGGTAAATTGTTGTTACGAGAAATTCGACGCCACATTCGATATTTATAGAAATAATGTGTAGCAATTGGGGTTAAAAGAATCCCAACAATAAAACTAATAACCGCTGGTAAGAAAATTTTAATAGCATTAGTCATTGTTTTCGTTTTGATTTATAACACCTGTTAATGAAGAGACTATGTTTATATAGTTTGGTAATTGATCAATAGAAGTTATGTTCATATATGATAATGTTTCAAATGTCGGTCGATATAGTATTCTTCTGCTGTCTTTACTGTCTACCACTTTCTCAACAAGTCCACGAACTAGTAAATTACGAAGTATAAAGCTTGAGTTCACTCCTCTTATATAGTCTATCTCACTTCGAGATACGCCATTTTTATATAAAACGATAGAGAGGGTCTCGAGTGTTGCCCGTGAAAGTTCTTTTGTGATTTCTTCTTTTCGGATTGATTCTATCAAGCTCGAAAGTTCACCAGTTATACCGAGTACAACTTTATCGTCCTTGCGAACGAGTACTAAACCTCTTCCTACTAGAGATTGTTCAAGTTTATTTAGAGATTCTTTTATGGCCTCTTCATTTACATTTAAAAGTTCTGCCAATTTCTTGATAGAGACATCTTCCCCTTTATAAAAAAGTAATCCTTCAATTTTTGATTCTAATTCCATAGGTTAGGTTCTAGTAACTAGGTTCTAGCTTCTAGTATTAATTAATTATTAATAATTTCCAAGGTAGGTTCTTGCTGTTTATTTATTTCTATATCCTCAAAAGAAGCTTTCTGTATGACATCTATCAATCCTTCTCTAACTAATTCTAACATGGCTAAGAAAGAAACTATAACGTGCACCTTAGCCTCTTCGGCATCCCCTGCTCCATGACTTTTTGAAAATTCACGGAAGGAAATATTCATGGCATTTTGTATACGATCGGTTAAACTATTGATAACTTGATCTATATTTATAATCTTTTTTATCTCAATTTCTGGAAGTTTTGTTTCTTTTTTAGGAACCTCTGCTAAAACACTTTGTATAGATGAAAAAATATTCGGAACAGTTATAAGCGGGTCAGGTGAAAAGATGGGCTCACTCCAAATACGATCAGTGGGAGTAAATATAATTTTAGTCCCAAAATTTGCTTTTATATCAACACCTGCGTTTTTGATAATCTGATAAAGTCTAAGTCTTGCTTCGAGGTCAACTATCTTTTCTGTCTCATCTTCTGTTAGTGTGAGATTTGGAAGTAATGATTTGGATTTGATCAGGATAAGTGTAGCAGCGATAAGTACAAAGTATGAGACATCGTTGATACTCCTATTTGTGTCTGAAATAGATTTTACATAAGCAATGTAATCGTTGGTAACTTCTGCAAGTGATATTTCATTCACGAAAAGCTTTCTTTGTTCAATTAAAGAAAGAAGTATATCAAGTGGCCCTTCAAAAGTACCCGCTTTAACTTTATAGGTAGACGTGAGACCTGTATCTTCCATATTAATTAATATCCTTCATCTGTTAATCTTTCATCAATTCGATTCATATCTCTTGGGAACATACAGGCCTCACGAATATTTTTAAGGCCCAATAATTGCATTGTGATACGTTCTGCTCCAAAGGCGAAGCCTCCTTCTGGAGGAACACCATATTTAAAGGCTTCAAGGAACATTTTGACTTTACTTGGATCCATATTCCAAAGTTCTACATGTTTTTGTAATTGATCATAATTATTGATTCTTCTACCGCCAGAAAGCCATTCAACTCCACGACAGATTAAGTCCATTCCTTCGTTATATTCTGGTTCATCTGGGTTTGGATAAATATAGAAAGGCTTTTTGCGAGTTGGATATCCATATATGAATACAAAGTCTGAACCTGTTTCTTCTTTAATTATTTCACAGATCTCTCTCTCGTCTTGTGCGTTTGTGTCTTTTTCACCACGAACATCACGATCAAATTTATCAAAAATCTTTTGCTGAACTTCTCTAAGCGAAAGAGTTGGTGTTTTCTCTATCATGACAGGAAGCTCTACTTCTAATAATTTTAAATGTTCAGCATTTCTCACTTCTACTTGTTTCAAGATATGTTTAACTGTATTTTCAGCTAAATCACGAACGTCAAGCCATGAATCAATAAATGCCATCTCAGCATCAAGTGATACTATCTCCGTCAAATGTCTTGTTGTTGAAGATGGCTCAGCACGGAACACCTTGTTCACAGAGAAGCATCTTTCAAAAGCTGACATTACTATTTGTTTGTAAAGTTGAGGTGATTGTGATAAGTATGCCTTTTTACCAAAGTAATCTATTTGGAATACTTCTGCTCCGCCTTCAGCAGTAGCTGGTACCATCGAGGGCGCTTGAAATTCGAAGAAATTATTTTGCTTCATAAAATCACGAAATGAGTCTATGACAGTCTCTTCTATTTTAAATATAGCTTGAACTTTTGGTTGTCTTAAAACTAAAGCTCTGTTATCAAGTTCTGTTGTTAATTCCAAATTATAACCACTAAGAGATATATCAAAAGGTAAAGGTGCCGATGAAGCTAGCACTTCTATTTCTTGTATTTCAAGCTCTATATCACCATTCAAAACTCCTTCTTTTATATTCCTTTCAGGTCTTTTGTTAACCTTACCATTAATCTTCACAGCGAATTCATTGCGTAAAGTTTTACCTACTTCTATAGTATCTGTGTAATTTGGCAAGATAACTCCTTGTACTTTCCCTGTCATATCACGAAAATCTAAAAATATCATCTTTCCCTGATCACGACGAACATCTACCCAGCCTGAAATACTGATAGTTTCTCCTATAAAATCTTTTAAATCTTTAATGTATGTGCGCTGCATATGTATATTGAATAATAATATTAATAATAAAAATGATTAATGTAAATCTCGGGCTATGACAAATTCATAAGGAACGGAAATAATAAAAGTAATTGCAACAATTATCCAATAAATAGGAGTAAATAAATACCAAACTACGATGTCCCTTTTCTTCTCTGCAAAATACCATTTTTGAACCTTTGTATGGAGTAAATTAACAGGCCAATAGATAACTCCAAATACTATCGTTAGTAAGATGCGTACAAATTTCATAAATTAAAAATAATTAATTTTTAATGCCTTCCGCACTTCGACCATTGTTTCTTGTGCAATTTTTTGAGCTTGATTAGTTCCTTCTTCTAGAATTTTCATAACTTCTTTAGGATTTTTAGCTAATTCTTCCCTTTTCTTTCTTATTGGACCAATTATATTTTCAAGGACCCCTATTAATCTTTTCTTGATAATAACATCCCCTAATCCACCTTTTTTATATTGAGTTTTTAATTCTGCAACTTCTTCTTTATTTGGATCAAAAATATCAAGATAAGAAAACACAACATTACCCTTAACTTCTCCCTTGTCTTTTACATGAATATGCTTTGGATCAGTGTACATACTCATAACTTTTTTGGATATTTCTTCAAAACTGTCAGAAAGATAAATTCCATTATTCAAAGATTTACTCATCTTTACATTTCCATCAATACCAAGCAACCGAGGAGTATCTCCAACTAAATGCTTAACTCGATCAAAAGTTTTTCCATAGAAACGATTAAAATCATCTACTATTTCGTTAACTTGTTCTATAACTGGTAGCTGATCCTCACCTACTGGGATCAAATTACTTTTACAGAATAAAATATCAGCAGCTTGAGAGACTGGATAAGCTAAAAAGCCAGCAGGAACATTTTCTCCAAAGCCTTTTTGCCTCATTTCATCTTTGACGGTTGGATTTCTCTTTAAGCGAGCGAGTGTTACAAGATTTAAAAATAAAACTGTAAGTTCTGCTATCTCTGGAATTTTAGACTGAACGAACATTATCGTCTTTTTAGGATCAACTCCACAAGCTAGATTGTCGAGAGCTACTTCTAAAACATTGGAACTTACTTTTTCTGGATTATTTGCATTATCTGTCAAAGCTTGTAAATCAGCTATCATATAAAACGATTGCTCAGCTTCATCTTGTAATTTAACTCTATTTTGGATAGAACCAACAAAATGCCCAAGGTGTAATCTACCTGTTGGACGATCTCCCGTCATAACAATTTTAATATCTTTTGACATACTCTATATAATACCAAAATATCAATAGTTTTGCACATTTTACCCACACATTTATTCGAATAACAAGATTGGACATAATTTTTACTGTGATACAATAAGGCCTATGTCAGACAAAAAAACAAATATTCGTATTCCTCCACAAAGCATTGATGGAGAAAAGGCAGTTCTCGGTTCTATAATGCTTCGCCCTTCAGCTATTCATGAAATCAATGATATCATCAATGTTGACTCTTTTTATGTTGCCAAACATTCAAATATTTACAAGATAATGCTCGAGCTTTCAAGTAAGGGTGACCCTATTGACCTTCTTACTGTCTCAAATAAACTTAAAGAAAAAGGAATGCTCGATTCTGTCGGTGGTAATAGTTACCTAACTGAGCTTAGTAATTCTGTGCCTGCATCTACCAATATTAAATATTATGCGGACTTAGTAGCACAGAAACATCTCTTAAGAAAAATTATTGACGCGGGAGGTGATATTTCTGAGCTCGGTTTTACCGAAGAAGTAGAGAATGTCTTCGAAATTCTAGATCAAGCTGAAAAGAGAATGATGGGTATCAACAATAATATGTCCGGGCATGCTTTCACTTCTCTGAAAGACAGCTTGCCTGAAGCATGGGAACGCTTGGAGAAGCTTCATGAAAGTAAGGGTGAGCTTCGTGGAGTACCAACAGGCTTCCACGATCTCGATCAATACCTTTCTGGTCTTCAGAAGTCTGACTTGATTATTCTTGCAGCTCGTCCTTCTATGGGTAAGACAACTCTTGCACTCGATATCGCTCGCCAAGCAGCAATGAATCACGGAACTCCTACCGTTATCTTTTCTCTTGAAATGAGTACTCAACAGCTTGTAGATAGAATGCTCGCCGCTCAATCACGAGTCAATGCTTGGAATCTTCGTACTGGAAACTTAACAGCTGAAAGTGAATTTGCTAAAATCCGTGACTCTCTCGATAGCCTTTCTAAGGCTCCTATTTTCGTCGACGACTTAGCTGGTAACTCTATCGTTCGTATGCGTTCTGTTTGTCGTCGTATCAGGGCTGAGCATGGTATAGGGCTCATTATTGTTGACTATTTACAGCTTATGTCTACTTCAAAGAATTATGACAACATGGTAAACCAAGTGACAGAAATTTCACGTTCTCTCAAATCTCTTGCGAAAGAATTCGACGTGCCAGTGCTTGCTCTCTCTCAGCTTTCTCGTGCTGTTGAATCTCGTGGAGGACGTCCTCGCCTTTCTGACCTCCGTGACTCAGGATCTATCGAGCAGGATGCCGACATCGTTATGTTCATACACAGAGAAGATAAAGGTAAAGATGAAAGTGAGAAGACAAACATCGCTGAAATACTTATTGAAAAGCATAGAAATGGCCCAGTTGGTAAGGTTGATCTTTACTTCGACGAGAAGACTACAACTTTCGTATCGATAGATAAAACAGGTGGACATCAATACGTTCCAACAGGAAATAGTGGCGGAGACATGGATCAGTTTTAATTAAATTTATTAGCATTTATTAGCGTTACCGAAGCCTTGCTTCGGTGAGCTCACCGAAGCAAGGCTTCGGTAAACATATGGATCCGATTAATAAACTTACAGAACATTTTAAAGAATTTCCAGGGATTGGCGAGAGGCAAGCCAAGCGTTTTGTGTATTTTTTGCTACACAAAAATCCAAGTTATGTGAAAGAACTCGGAGATAAAATTCTTGATTTGAAAAATACTATTCACCAGTGCCCTTCTTGCTTCCTATTCTTCCAGTCGACTCAAGACCAACTTTGTGATGTGTGTAGTAATCCTAAAACCGACAAGACCTCCCTTCTAATTGTTGAAAAAGATGCTGACTATGAAAATATAAGAAGAAGTCGTAATTATAGTGGCATGTATTTTATATTAGGTGGTCTTGTGCCAATAGTTACCAAAGATACCCCCAACTATGTCCGAACAAAAGAACTTCTCCGTAATATTGAAAATCAAGTCAAGCAAAATGGGTTAAAAGAAGTTATCATTGCTCTGTCATTAAACCCTCAAGGTGAGCACACTGATATGTATTTACGTGAAATACTAACGCCCTTAAAAGATAAATACAGTTTCAACATTGTCTCTCTCGGCCGAGGCCTCTCCACCGGCACAGAACTAGAATACTCAGACTCTGAAACAATCAAAAATGCATTAAGAAATAGAGCATAAAAAATTTAAAAGGCAGAATTCATTTATTATGAATCTGCCTTTTATAATATTCAAGTAGCAGTTTGACAAATCGTCACTAAAAGGTAATATGAAGAAAAAATGAATCTTGTAATATAAACCCCGAGCTTAGAAATAGCTCATAAAAAAACTAAAAAATGAAGAAGAAACCAGCATTGGTATTTGAGTTTTGGTTAGCAATGAAAATTGCAAGAACTATGCTTTTTATTAAAGCAACAACCTTCAAAAAACTGACTGAGGATCCCTACAAGTGGGCATGTGGAATGCTCATGAGAATTTACAACGACAATCGTATGATGCTAGGAAATTTCAAGCACCGTATGAGAATTACAAAAGGTTTTGTAAATTTAATCTGGAAAAATAAAATCAACCCAGATTTTATCATTGGAACTTCAACTTCCGGTATTGCACCTGCTACTGCTGTCGCCAAGGCTCTATCAAAAGAACTTTTGATTCATCAAAAAGATGAATATTATGCTTATGAAATTGAACTATGTGACAAAGAAATAGTCTCAATTCTTAATGATCAGGAATTTGATGTTGTTATTACAAATGTAGCATCAATACCCTATGGAATACAATATGCGAATAAATTTAGGAAACCATTTGCATACGTAAGAAACGAAACTAAAGATCATGGTAAAAAGATGCTGATTGAAGGCATTGTTAAACCGGGAATGAAATTTATCTTCTTATACTCTTCTGAGGAAAATGAGGATTCAAGAAATTCAATTTCTATTCTTAAAAACGAATTCAGATTACAACTTTCCGGAAGTTATTTTACAGGATACATGCATCGGAAAATGGATTCCTATCAATTAGTAGGGCTAAAAGCTGTAGTTATTGAAGATTTGTTTTCGACAGGAGGTTCATCTGCATTTGAGGTTTATAAGGCACGCCAGGCGGGAATGATTTGCAATTATTGTTTTTCGATATTTTCATACGGATTTGATTGTCTCAAAAAACAATTTTCCGGAGAAATTAATATCAGCAATAAAGAGGTGCGATTAGCCGAGGTGTGCGAAATTGATTCCCTTCTTCCTTTTTGGGTTTTGAATGGCGAAATACAAAGACTGCATTTTTACCCTCATAAAACTATCAAGGCTATGATTGATGAAATCAATGGTTTCGATAAGAGATATAAATCGTTCCTTGCCGAAAAAGAAATGAGTTAAAATTTAAGTAGTAAAAAATAAAGAGCGTATGAGAAAATTTTCTCATACGCTCTTATTTTTTGTTAAAATTCTGACAGCACTACATTGAAGCTAATACTTGCTTCATTGTATTATGAGATTTTTCAGCAGCCAAATTGGCTGATAGAGCATAGTCATCACCTTTACTTGCAAAAATAATACTTCGGCTTTCAGTGACGACAATTGACCCTGGTTCAGTATATGATTTTACAATTGTTTCCTTCATTAGACCACCTTGTGCTCCAATGCCTGGGATTAAAAACCATAATTTGTCACCTACAATTTTACGACAAATTACAAGATGTTCACTATGAATAATTTCTGGGTTATTTTTGTCAGGGTATGCAGCAGCCATAACTAATCCAGCATTATTCAAAACACCAAGGCCTAATTCTTCGGCCCATGCTAATGTACGCTTAGCAGTATACTGCCAATAAGTATCACCACTGTCTGCTAGTACGACATCTTGCATTTCTCGAGCATCGGGATTACTTGTATAACATAGCCCAACCAAAGATCTTTCCGGATGGTTTTTATTATATAAAGCTTTCATGCAACTTTTTCCCATATATGGGCTAAAGTTCATTCCATCAACTCCATACTTTTCGAAGCAGGCTACTCCATATTTGTCCTGAGTGTTGTCGATGTCTCCCCTTTTGCAGTCTAAAAAAACGACTACCCATGGATCTTTCGCGTGTATATATGACACAAGTAACGTGAGTACTTTTAATCCACTTGTTCCAAGTGCTTCCCAGTGTGCAATTTGAGGTTTATACATACAAACATGTTCAATCGTAGCATCAACAATTTCTTTTGCCCAATCTAACACAATATATGCTTTTTCTTCATCAGAACCGGCTTTTTCAATTTTTGCTTGATATACCGCTGGTAGTAAAGCTATGTCGGGGTCAAGACCCACACATAAGAGTGTCATTAACTCGAGTTGTTTTTTTGCAAAACGAAAGCGAAAATCTAATACATCCATAATAATTTGATTTAATGAACCTTTTGGTTCGGTTTATAGATAAGAAAATTAAAATATTTATTCCGAATTTTAAGCCCAGATTACACTTAAAACTGGGTCTTGTCAAATAGGAAACCAGCCCTAAGCGTGGCTTAGGGCTGGGGTTTTTAACGAGTATTATTGTAAGAGTTTATTTGATTGCTGAGATTTTGACTTCTATGAAAGGCTGGCGGTGACCGTTCTTCTTCAAGTATCGGCTTTTTTGTAGGTATTTGACTACTTTGACTGTTTTGTGTTTGCCTAGCTTAACAAATAGTGATTCTACAGTAGCTCCTTTAATATAAGGGGTACCGATTGTTGTATCTACGCCATTGTCTACTAGTAAAACTTTATCAAAAGTTATCTTATCTCCAATAGCGAAATCCCCTTCTAGTTTCTCAACTTTCAAGATGTCGCCAACTGCGACTTTGTATTGCTTTCCGCCTGTAAGAATTACAGCAAATTCCTTGCTTTCCTCCTTTACTACTTTAGTTGTTTTTTTAGCTGTAACCATAAATATTATATATTATAGAAAACCTTAGATATTTAAGGTTTTCCACAGGACTCATAATACACAAATATTTTGAAAAAAGCAACCCCCGCTGTATACTGTATCTATATGATTTCAAAATACAACCATAAAGAGCTTAATTGGATTGATTTGGAGTCACCAAGTAAAGAAGAGATCGAGCACGCCCTTGATTTATACCCTATACCAAATTCTGTAAAAGAAAGAATAATTATTGATAACAGAGAGGATTGTGTCGATATAAATTACGATTATACCTATATCTCAGTACCGGGAAAGCTAGTATTCTTTGTAACTGACAACTTCTTCTTATCTATTCATGACGAAAGAATGGATGCATTCAGTGAATTCTCAAATGAAGTTGAGCTAGATGTGGTGGGAGGAGAAAAGATAAACAGCCATAAATTATTATTAGCTCATCTTATAAAAAATATACACCTTAACAATCACAAAGAATTAACATCGAGAGTAAACGAGATTCAGAATTTAAAAGAAGAGTTGAATAAAAACAAAAGAAAGATTAAAATAAAGTCCATTATTATCATTTGTCTAATACTACTATTAATTATATTCATATGGCTTTAAAATTATACAACACTTTAACTAGAGAGAAAGAAGAATTCAAACCAATATCCGAACTTGAGGTTGGCTTATATACTTGCGGGCCAACGGTTTACAACTATGCCCATATAGGTAACATGCGTACTTACGTATTTGAGGATGTGCTGAAGAAAGTGCTCACTTACAACGATTACAGAGTAAAGCATGTCATGAACATTACCGACGTTGGACACCTGACTGGTGATCGAGATATGGGTGAAGATAAAATAGAAAAGGAATCAAAGAAAGAAAATAAATCTGCTTGGCAAATAGCAGAATTTTATACAGAAAAATTTAAAGAAGATTTACTAAACTTAAATATTATTTTTCCTGATATCCTTTGTAAGGCGACAGAGAATATAGACGAACAAATAGAAATGATAGAAGTTCTTGAAAAGAAAGGTTTTACATACAAAACAAGTGATGGTATATACTTTGATACCGGAAAAGTGCCTGATTATACAAAACTATCTGGTCAAAAATTAGAGGATTTAAAAGAAGGTGCACGAGTAGAAGTAAATGATGAGAAAAGGAATGCGACAGACTTCGCTCTTTGGAAATTCTCTTCTAAAGAAACAAAAAGACAGATGGAATGGGATAGTCCTTGGGGTATCGGATTCCCTGGCTGGCACATAGAATGCTCGGCTATGAGTGTAAAGTACCTAGGCGAACACTTTGATATACATGCAGGTGGAGTAGACTTTATCAACCTGCATCATACAAATGAGCTTGCCCAAACTGAAAGTGCTACAGGAATAAAGCCTTGGGTCAACTACTGGATGCATGGAGAATTTTTAAACATGAAAGATGGCGAGAAGATGGCGAAAAGTACTGGCAACTTCCTCACTCTTAAAAGTGAATTTCTAGACAAAGACATAAATCCTCTGGTCTATCGCTTAGCTACATTTGGAGTGCACTATAGAAAACAAATGGAATGGAATAATGAGATAGTTGCTTCTACAGAGACAAGTTATAACAATCTTTTAAATAAAGTGAAAGCTTTAGGTAAGGATGTAGGTTTTATAAATATGGAACTAAGGGAGAGATTCCTAGATAGTATCAATGATGATTTAAATATGCCGAAAGCACTTGCAACTCTAAACGAGGTTTTTAAATATGGAATTTCAAATGCCGACAAACTTGCCACAATACTCGACTTTGATAAAGTTCTAGGGCTTAATTTAAATATTATAGATAATTTATCAACAGAAGAAGTAATTCCTGAAGATATTAAAAAATTAGCAGAAGATAGACTCCTTGCTCGAAATAATAAAAACTGGCAAAAAAGCGATGAACTCAGAGATAAGATAACAGAACTTGGATATGAAGTAAAAGATGTAAATGGAGGGTATGAAATAAGTAAAATGTAGATAGTAGCTAGCAGAATGTAGTATGAAAAATTAAAATGCACTAGGCAAGACCTAGTGCATTTTAATTTTTGTTTGCATAACTCTTACTACTTACTACTTTACTGCATTCAATTCCATGAAGAATGTAGAACCCTTACCCATACCTTCTGATTCAACGTATACACGGCCACCGTGAGCCTCGGCTATTTCTTTTGTAAGATATAGACCAAGTCCCGAACCTGATGTATTCATGCGAGCTCCATCACCACGAGCGAACTTTTGGAATAATGTTTCCTTTATTTCTGGAGTCATCCCCATTCCGGTATCTTTCACTGAGAATATCACTTTGTTATTAACTTTCTCTACTTTCACATTTATCTCACCTGTCTTTGTGTATTTAATAGAATTATCTATAAAGTTAAGAACTACCTGGCGAAGCTTCTCCTTATCCCCTTTTATAATACAATCGGCAGCTCCTTCTGATAGGAAGTTGAGCTTGAGGCCCTTCTTCTCCGCAGTAATAGACAGATCTTTTGCCATTGATGAAGCAATTTCATTTAAGTCAAATGGTGCCATCTCGTATTTCATACCACCTGATTCGATTTTTGAAACATTCAATAGATCCTCAACAACCTTTGTCAAATTGTTACTAGATTCCAAAATCCTCTCTATTGTGCCCTTTGCTTCCTTATTTATTTCTCCATAGTCTCCATCTATAAGCATTGAAGTATAGCCTTTTATAGCAGTAAGAGGACTTCGGAGCTGATGTGAAGCAAGTGACACGAACTCTGTCTTAAGCTTATCCAACCCTTTTAATTTTTCATTGGCATCAAAAAGTTGCTCAGTCAGTATTTGTAATTGCTCCCGTTGCATAACCTCTTTTTTAACAGATTTTATAAGAATATAACCAAGGATAATAACAAACACGAGAGTAGCAATAACTACACCCTTCACATTCTCTATTCTTCGAACAAAAAGCATCGCAGTAACCATAAATCCTAGGGCAAAAACAAGTGCTTCTGCTCCAAGTAATTTAACATTAAATGTTTTAAATCTGACAATCATATAACCTATAAAACCTGCAAATATAGGCATACTAAATAATCCAATCTGTGCAAGTGTCCAATTATCAGTAATACTACCTATGATATTTCCAGAAGCAAAACTTAATAAAAATAATATAACACCAAATGCAATAAAAAAGATTTGTTTTTTATTGTCAGATTTTGCTTGTTTATATTTCTTAAAGATAAAAAACATAATCCAAAAAATATATAAAATCTCAATAAAATACACATAATAAGTTGCAATAAATCCTTCTATTGGTTCTCTATAACAATTCATCAAATTAAATCCAACCAAAGATAATTTAGTAGGTAATAAAATTATAATTGGTAATAATAATGAAAAAATTCCAACTTTCTTTTTGAAACTTATATCCTTACCTTCAATAAATACATCAATAAAATAAACACTTAATGCATATATGAGTGGTTCAACCAATAGAATTAGTGACCAAAAAAACATTATAAGATAATTTTTCTCATTTGCCCAAAGAACTAAATCTAAAAGAACCCAAATTGAAAAAGCTATCATTATAAAAAATAACAATCGATTAACTAATGATTTTTTGTCAACAATAAATACATAAACACCAACAATAAGCGCTAATAATAAAGCTATAAAATGAGAATAATAAATTAATGACCCAAACACATTATTTGATAAAATCAAAAATCTTGAAGGATCCCACTGACATAATTCTATAAATTTTTGTATTGATGTTTCCATAAATTATTCTTCAGATAGGGATTGATTGAATTCAGCTTCATCTATAATTATATTAAAATCTTTAATAATTACATATTTATAATAAACAGCAACTATTGAAATCATGGCAAGAAAAGAAAGTACTCCTAGAAAAATTTTAGACTTTTTATCAATCATAAATATATTATATACTAAAAATTACTTTTTAAGAAATCCACCCATTTAATTTTGAGTTCTTCTATGTTTTTAAAGTTTAATATATTAAAATTTAAAAATACATTCTTAAAATACTGAGGAATATATTTTTTATATTTTTTATATTTTTCTTTAGATATAAATTGTATTGATTTTATAATCTTACGACAATTTTTCTCTCCACAATTACATTTCATGTTCCAAAATATATCAGCTTCATTTAAAGAGTAGTCTAATGTAATTTCTTCGTCTTTCTTGATATCTCTTATGGCAACAAGAGTAACCTGACCTTTAACTCCTACATTAGGATTACAAGAATGATTAATAAAATCACAAAGATTATTACTAACACCAATCCAAGTGTTCTTTGAAAATCCAAACCAATTTAATTCAGCAGTTTTTGCCTGATCATCACTATCAATTAAAAATTTTATTCTTTCCCCCTTTACAACTAAAACAATCTTTCCTTTCTTTATGTTTTTTAAAGCAAACAATCCAACACCGTGCAACTTACTTTCACCTTTATATATTTCCATTTTCTTTACGTAAAAAGTTAAAGAGACCTTTCTTGGGTTTCTTAATTAATAAAATAATAATAATAATCAAATCAGAAACAAGCATATATATAGGATAAACCAATATTCCAAATGTTCCTCTTTCAACCGCAAATAAATTCATGGTATCAGCTAATCCTGTACCAAACCAAGCAGAAAAATCTTCTCCCTCTGGTCTATTATAAGATTTTCTAATGGTTGGAATTATTGCAAATGTATCAGTTATAAGATTTGTCACTAAAGCAATAACAGCATTATCAAAAATAATCCAAAGTATAATACTTAATACTGCACCAAAAATACAATATAAATCTGTTTTATTTTCAAGCCCACCCTCACCATATTTAATAGAAAGAATCGCAATAGAAAATGGTCCAATAAATTCAACAATTGGAACCCAAATTGTATTCCCTGCTCCTGAAAAATAGTAACTAACAGCTAAAACTAATCCCATAAAAGACCAAATCCACCAAGTTGCCCTATTGGGTTTTGATCCACCGCGTATGATAGAAATGATATAAATAATGTACGCAGAAAAAGCTATAACTCCCGCAACAATACCTAGTAAAAATCTGATATCTATATCCATAAATTAATTGTGAGTATATTATATCACAAATTATAAATAATTACTTATTGAATGTAGGACTAAATTATAATTATCTATCTGAATATTCCTGCATTGTCATGCAATGGATAGCTCCACCCCCGTAAATGATTTTAGTGCAATCAATACCTATTATTTTATGATTTGGGAACAAAGACTGAATAATACCTTTCGCTTTCTCATCATTCTCGTCATTAAAAACTGACATTAATACAACAGAGTTTCCAATATAAAAATTGGCATATGACACAGGAGCCTTCACTCCATCGTCATAATCCATATGAGGCATAGGGAGCTTTATAACCTTAAATTTATTGCCATCTTTATCAACAGCATTTGTCAGAATACTGAAATTATCATCTAAAATATGGAAATTAGGGTCATTTATATCATCTTCATATGCACAGACTATCGTATCTGGGGCAACAAAACGAGCCACTTCGTCTATGTGCCCATCGGTATGATCATTGATAATACCATTCTTCAACCAGATAATATTTTCTACCCCTAAGTAATCCTTTAAATATTTTTCATATTGCTCCTTACTGAAATCTCCATTCCTATTGAAATTAAGAAGGCATTGCTCTGTCGTCATAAGAGTACCACGGCCATTACTCTCTATGGCTCCACCTTCGAGGACTACCTCAGGCCTGTAAACTTTGTATTTTGATTCATCTATAATGTTGTTGAAAACTTTATCATCCTTCACTAAGTCAGCAAAATATGCTTCGTGTCCCTTTCCATAAACATTGTAGTTCCACTTTACATAAACTTTATTATTCTTTTCTTTATTAAATAGTGTTATAGGAGCATAGTCGCGAGTCCAGACATCTCCATAATTCTCCTCAAAGAAAACAATATTATTCATATCCGCACCAGAATCTATAAGCATCTTTTCTATTCTTTCTTTTCCACTTGTGCGGATTATTAAATTCACCTTCTCACTTCCTTCTAATGCCTTTATAATCTCACAATAACTAATTTCTACATCTGGAACAATGTTTGGAAAAGTCGTAACATCATACGGCCATGCAAGCCAAACAGCTGAATGCTTTTCCCATTCTGCTGGCATACTATAACCTAATTCTTTCGGGGTTTCTGTCATCTATTTCTTAATATTTTTATCAGTTATTAATTTGTATGTATCTGGTCTGCGATTCCTTAAAAAGCCCCAACTTTCAGATATATAATCATTCATGGATAAATCCAAGGTCCCTACGATAGCTTCGTCATTGTCTTTACTTGCTCTCTTAAGAACTTTTCCAAAAGCGTCCGTTATAAAAGACTGACCCCAGAACTTCGACTTACCTTCAACCCCCGTTCTATTCACTGCCACCACAGGGAAGCTATTGGCTATAGCATGCCCACGCATGACAGTCTCCCAAGCATTGTGCCAATCGCCTTCCACTTGCTTCTCACCTATGATCGTACCTATAGCTGTAGGGTAGAAAACTATTTCTGCACCAGAGAGCTTAGCCATACGAGCAGCCTCTGGAAACCATTGGTCAAAACATATCAGTACTGCAAAAGTGATATCTTTATGTTTAAAAAGTTGATAGCCATTGTCCCCTTCCTCAAAATAATCTTTTTCATAAAAAGATGGGTCATGAGGAATATGAATCTTGCGATAGCTTGGCTGGAGTTCACCCTTATCATTTAAGACAACTACTGTATTAAATAATTTACCTGACTTAGATTTCTCGTAAATTGGTAGAATTATAGAACATCCATACTTCTTAGAAATATTCTTAAATGCTTCAGTGGACTCTCCGGGAATAGTCTCGGTGAAAATACCTACATCTACTCCTTTTTTGTTTGGAAAGTACGGAGTTTTGTAAAGCTCCTGAAGGCAAATAATCTCTGCACCCTTCTTAGCAACAGATTCTACCATCTTTAAAGTTTTCTCTAAATTTGATTTTAAATCATTTGATACCTTACTTTGTATCAATCCTACTTTTACTAATTTTTTCTTTAACATCTGATTTTAAAAGCGAAGCTTTATGCTAATTTTTTAATCAATTCATTTGCTTTTTCAGGATTTGCTTTACATTCTAGAAGAGCAGTAAGCATAAGTGGTGATACGATAGTGGCATCGGATTCTATCACGAACATTGGAGTATCCTTAGTAAGCTTGTCCCAAGTTATCTTCTCGTTTGGAGTTGCTCCTGAGTATGAACCATATGAAGTAGTCGAATCTGAAATCTGACAGAAATAAGCCCATGGCTTTACTTCTTTTTGTAAGTCATATTTTATAGATGGAACTACGCAGATTGGAAAATCTCCTGAAATACCACCACCAATTTGGAAGAATCCAACTCCTTCACCCTTGGAAAGTTCTTGATATTGATCATAAAACTCTGCCATATACTCAATACCTGACTTTACGATATTAGGACTACACTCACCAGTCTTTACATATGAAGCAAAAATATTTCCAAAAGTTGAATCCTCATGTCCTGGAACAACTATAGGAATATTGTTCTCGGCGGCCGCAAGAAGCCAGCACTCATCTGCCCTACCTTCATGCTTTTCTTTGTCGATATTCTTTATAAGATCATAAAAGTACTCATGCCAGAATTTGCGAACTCCATTGGCTGTATTTTCTTTCCATACAGGAACTATCTGCTTCTCTACCACTCGGAAAGCTTCATCTTCAGGAATACTTGTATCTGTCACACGACGCATACGATCTTCTAGAATCTTTGTATCATCTTCTTTTGTGAAATATCTGTAATCTGGGAAATCTTTATAAGAATTATGAGCAACAAGACGAAAGAGAGATTCTTCCAAGTTTGCACCTGTTACAGACATACCAGAGATAAGTCCTTCGCGAATAGCTGGAGCAAGAGTAATACCCATCTGTGCTGAAGACATAGCCCCTCCGACAGCCCAGAACATCTTGCCACCGCGCTCTATGTGTCGCCAGTAAGCAATAGTTGCATCCTTGGTAGCACGAGAATTGAAGTTCTTATAATTCTTTAGAATAAATTCTAATGTAGGTAAATTTGTATTTTGCATAAATTTAATTATTAATTAGTAATTATTAATTATTGTATTATACTACCACCCAAAGTTTTTCCCAATATCTTCAGGGGATTCATGCTTACGAGCAACTACAATATGCCCGTTCTCAGCTACTATTTTCATTGGGGAGGAAAGCATACAATGCTGAGCAGCAAGCGAAGTCTGGTAAGCTCCAGTATCGTAGACTACTATGTACATAGGCTCTCCGTCGCCATTATTTGAATTATAATCCGGAAGAGTTACTGAACCATCAATACCTGTATATACATCATCTGAGTCACACGAAGAGCCTGCTAGCCATACATCTGTAAGTTCTCCGTCTCTTTTATTATTTACCGGAGAAATAGCCCACTTCTGACCAATAGACCAAGTATCAAGCAGGTCGTTCATGAAGCTTCCATCGATAACGTACCACTTCTTAGCTGGACTCTTTTTATTTGAAATCCTTTTCGTATCAATAACTTTAAATACTGAAATTTGAGCTGGTGCTACTATATAGCGACCCCATTCACAAACTAGATTTGGATGAGGAAGTTCCCTCTTTTCTGATTCTGTTTTTATAAGTTTCAAAATTTTCTCCATTAATTTATCGACAGGGTAACCCTTTGTCCTCATGTAAGGGATAGGCATACCTCCACCGATATCTAGAGTATCAAGTGATGGATTCTTCTCTTTAAGCTTAAAGAATACATCAAGAGCATACTTTATAGGACCCAAGACATCTGAGAGCTTCTCAATCTGTGAACCTATGTGATAGTGAAGAATTTTTAGATTCTTAAATGAGCCCATTTCTAGAATTTCTTTAGAGGAGAATCCAAAGCGGTCTATCGGCTTGTTCCAGTACGAGCTTGCCTTGATAGGCATATCAAGTCTTATGCCAACATCGTATTTAGAATACTGTAAAAACTTAAGCTCATTGGGGCCTTCAATAAGTGGAAAGATCTTCACTCCTTTGTGTTGAAGATCGTCTATAAGATTTATATATTTATCAGTTTTTGGTCCGGAGCAAAGAATACGAATGTTTGGATTGAAGGTTTCTTGTTCAAGCATCTTCTTCACAAGCCAAAGTTCGTTGTAAGACGAAGTCTCAAGGTGAGCACCTTCACCGACGATAGACATGACTATCTCCTTACTCTGGTTTACTTTCATCGGATAGTGGTAGAAGAATTTACCCTTGTATCCTACTTTCTTTGAAAGTGCAGCTGTAAGATCTAGGAAGTCTTCCAGTCTTTCTTCAATGACAAAAGGCATCAATATTTCTAATGATGTCCCAAATTTTTCGGCCAAATATTTAACATTATATATATTGTGCCCCTCCTTTATAATTAGATCCCCCTCCTTATTAAAATCAAAATATTGAGTGTTGAAATCATTGACCCCTAGCTTCCAAAGTTTCTTAGAAGTAATTGAACGTTTTGTCATTTCATTTTACCAAACCATCTGCACCAGAAAATATCTCGTAGTACTTAGGCCTGTAATAAACATAATAATAGAATATATCATAACAAAATGAGCGAATTTGTAAAGAAAAACCAGATAGGGGTTTAACCCCTATCTGGTTAGATTCCCTCTTCTTTTAGCTTTTCGATAGACTCTTTTGCTTTGCGGGAAAGTTTGGATGGCATGTTTACGTGAATACGGATGATGGTATCGCCTTTGCCGTGAGTAGTTGGTACACCTTTACCTTTTACACGAAGCATCTCACCATTGTTTATACCTTCAGGAATTTTCACTTCCATGTTCTTCCCATCAAGAGTTTTCAAGTTGTAAGTCATACCGAGGAGTGCATCTGTGAGTTTAATATTCAAATCCATCATTAAGTTTTGCCCTTCACGAGTGTAAACAGGGTGCGACTTCACATCGAGCTTCACGTACAAATCCCCAGCCTCTCCTCCTTGTATAGCTTCGCCCCTCCCACGTACACGAAGAGTCTCAGCATTATTTATACCTGACGGAATATTTAGACTTATTTCTTCATCTTTCCTTACTACACCAGCACCCTTACAGTTACTACACTTTTCAGAAGGAACTTTTCCTTTTCCAAAACAAGTCTCGCAAGTTTTCGTCGTCGCAAAGTTGCCAAGTATAGAACGACGAACCTCTCGTACTTGCCCTTGCCCATCGCAAGTGTTACAAGTATTCATTTTGGTGCCAACTTTCGCCCCTGTACCACCACAAATACTACAGACTGACTGCTTATTTATTTTTATATTTTTATCTACACCAAAAATAGCTTCTTCGAAAGTTAGGGTTATTTCCGTCTGTACGTCTCTACCTTTCTTAACTTTTTGACTACGTCCCATACCCCCACCGAAAAAGTCTCCGAAGATATCTCCTAGGTTACCCATATCAAATTCCACTCCACCATTCTGCCCTGTGAAATCAAACCCTCCAAATCCTCCTTGTCCCCCAAATCCTCCGCCACCGAAGCCCTGAGGTCCATCGGCATTACCAAATTGATCGAAAGAAGCTCGCTTCTTGTCATCCGAAAGAACCTGATAAGCTTCATTTATTTCCTTAAACTTTTTATCATCACCTTTATTCTTGTCTGGATGATGAGCATGAGCCAGCTTATGGAAAGCTTTCTTAATCTCTTCCTTCGAAGCATTCTTATCTACTCCTAATGTTTTGTAATAATCTTTGGGCATAGTTTATATATTAGCATAAATACAAAGACTGCATGAAAATAGTTTTCAGCGAGGGGCCGGCGCAGGCTGACGAGCCGAGCAATGAGCAAATTTCTAGCAAGAAATTATGCGGACCCGAGAGGAGAAGCTGTTTTCAGTAAGTCTTTTATTTATTCAATTTCCTATTTCTGTTCTGGATTTTCATTTACTTCTGCACTTCCTTTGTCAGCACCTGCACTACTTTCAGTAGTTTCCGCATCTCTTATTTCTGGGCCTTGCTCTTCTGGAGCCTTATCGCCAATTTTCGACATTTCATTTGAAAGTTCTTCTGTTGCTTTCTTTATAGCTTCCATGTCGTTGCCTTCTTTTGCAGTTTTTAACGCAGTTATTTTACTTTCTATTTCTGTCTTTATTTCTGGAGTAACTTTGTCGCCATATTCTTTGACTGATTTCTCAGCTGTGAAAATCATCATTTCAGCTGTATTCTTATGATCAGCTAATTCTTTCTTTTTAGCGTCTTCTTCAGCATGAGCTTCTGCTTCATCTCGCATCTTTTTAATATCTGCTTCTGTAAGTCCTGAACTTGCTTCAATACGAATTGACTGAACTTTGCCTGAAGCTTTGTCCATGGCTTTCACATTTAAGATTCCATTGGCATCTACATCGAAGGTAACTTCCACCTGAGGAATACCTCGTGGTGAAGGTGGAATACCATCTAAGATAAATCTACCGAGAGACTTGTTGTCACTTGCCATTGGACGCTCACCTTGAGTAATGTGTATTTCTACGCTTGTCTGATTGTCTGCGGCAGTTGAGAATATTTGTGACTTAGATGAAGGTATGGTTGTGTTGCGTTCTACGAGCTTTGTGGCGACCCTCCCAAGAGTTTCTATTCCAAGAGATAGTGGAATAACGTCTAGAAGAAGAACGTCGCGTACGTCGCCCTGTAGGACTCCAGCTTGTACTGCAGCACCGAGAGCTACTACTTCATCTGGATTGATTGAACGATTTGGTTCTTTACCAAACAATTTCTTTACTTCTTCCACAATCTTTGGCATTCTTGTCTGACCTCCAACCAATATGATCTCATGAATTTCATCCATTTTAAATGGAGAAGCTTCAACTGCTCTTTTTGTAATTTCTATCGAACGAGTTACATACTCTTCTGCAAGAGACTCTAGAACCGCACGAGACATTTTCAAGAGTAAATGTTTTGGTCCTGATGCATCTGAAGTAATAAATGGAATATTTATTTCTGAATCTGTTGTTGTTGAAAGTTCATGCTTTGTCTTCTCAGCAGCCTCCTTTAGACGTTGCAATGCGAGCATATCTTTAGTAACATCTATACCTGATTCTTTCTTGTATTCATCGGCAATCCACTTCACAATTTTCTGGTCAATGTCTTCACCACCCATGTGTGAATCGCCATCGGTAGACTTCACTTCAATAACATCATCGCCGACTTCAAGAACTGACACGTCAAACGTACCTCCTCCAAAGTCGTAGACAACAATCTTCTCATTTTTCTTTGTATTAAATCCATAAGCAAGAGCAGCTGCAGTAGGTTCATTGATAATACGTTTTACATCAAGTCCTGCGATGATCCCTGCGTCTTTTGTAGCCTTTCTCTGAGCATCGTTGAAATATGCAGGAACTGTAATAACTGCTTCAGTAATCTTCTCACCGAGCTTTGCTTCTACATCTGCCTTAATCTTACTTAAAATCATAGCGGAAATCTCTTCTGGGCGTAGCCAACTATCTCCAATCTTTGTTTCTACTCCACCAGTACTTCCTTTCTGAATTTTGTAAGGAATAGTCTTCTCGTCTTTCTGAATTTCTGGATCATCGTACATGTGACCAATGAATCTCTTAATACCGTAAACAGTATTTTCAGGATTCGTCACTGCTTGACGCTTCGCTAGAAGACCCACCATACGATCACCATTCTTGGTAATTGCTACCACTGATGGAGTTGTACGAGCACCCTCGATATTCTCAATAATTTTTGGTTGACCACCTTCAATGATAGCCACTGCACTATTTGTTGTACCCAAATCGATACCTATAATTTTACTCATATGTTTTTATAATTAATTAATAATATTATTAACGGAGCAGAAATGTTAAAATTTTTATCAGCGTCGGAGCCCTTTAGGGTAAAGCTGTGAAAATTTTAATATTTCTGCGAAGTTAATTATTTTTAAACACTATCTCATTATATACTAACTTTAATTTTTGACAAGTATTTAGCGACCGCTAAATACTTGTTGAATATTATATTCATATATGATACACTGTCAATACCATGAAAAAGCGTGATTTTTCAAAGAAAATTATAAAAATCCTATCAGAAAAACCAGCAATATCTGCTGGAGAACTAGAAAAAAAGATAGTCCTTGATAAGGATAGCCAATATGCCTTAAATCGTTCTATAAAGGGTCTAAAGGATGCAGGATTGATAGAAAGTATATATTCAGGGCAAAATCAATATACAAAGCTCACAAAAGAAGGTAAAAAACGAGCAAATAGTTTGAAGCTTGAATGTGAGAATGCTCTTATTAGCAATACCTGGGACGGATTTTGGAGAATAATTCTACTTGATATGCCTGAGGATAGAAAGAGCGAACGTGAAGCACTTCGTTACTTGCTTAAGAAAGCAGGCTTCGCCTGCTTGAAAAATTCTGTCTGGATATCTATGTACCCTTTCGAACATCTCTTTACAAATATAAAAAAGGATTTAAATCTCTCCACTGAACTTATAATTATAGTGACAGACAAAATAGATGAAGAAACCGAAAAAGAATTTATTTCTTGTATTCAAAAATAGTGACTTTGGCTGGGCGAATAACTCTTTCTCCTATTTTATATCCTACTTGTAGAACTTTTTCTACCGTGTGATCTTTCGTCTGGTCTTCTGTAGCTACGATGCTTATAGACTGATGAACGTTAGGATCAAATGGAATTCCAATCTGATCTATTTTTTCAATTCCTGCTTCAGATAACCCAGAGGTAAGTTGCTGATATATAGAAGTTATGCCATTTTGCCAATCTTTGTCTATTTTCTCCCAATGTTCTTTATTTGAAAACGCCATCTCGAAACTATCGAGACTTGGAAGCAACTTCTCTACCATTTTTTCTTTAGTTAAAATAGATATATTTATTCGGGCTAAATCAAGCTCTTTCTGTAAATTCACATAGTCTGCTTTCGCTCTCTGCCAGCCTGTCAAATATTCTTCTTTCTCCTTTCTTAAAGTTTTTAATTCTTCACGTAGTTTTTTTACAACATCTTTTGATGGCAATGCATCTCCATCTTCATCACTATCAACATATATCATGTCTGGTTCAACGTGAAGTTCCCCAGAAGACAGTTCAATGGGATTAAAACGATCTTCTCTCTTTATAATACTTTCTTTTTCCTCTGTAGATTTCTCATTATCTATTATTTCTTCATCTTTCATATTCTTATCTTATACAAAAATAGAGACTTTTTCAAGTCTTTGTTTTTAAAAATCATATTATTCCAGCCTTGCTGGTAAAATTTTACAATTCTATCTTAATCCAGTCAAATATTTCTTTTAAAAATGTATTTTTTGATGAAAAATAGTTGGGAAAATCTTTTCTATTAAGAATTAAATTTTCTTGTCTAGATATATTTAAATAATCTTTATAACTAGAATATTTATAATCATTAAGAAAATACAAAATATTTTCTTTCTCCTTGATACCCTCTTCTTTCCAATTTTTCTGAATCAACTTAATAGGATTTAGATGAATATATGAGAACAGATATTTAAAATAACGATTATTATCTATATATTCTGATTTGAACTTTCCTTCAAATAAAGATCCTGTTCTTTCGTATTTTTTATTATAATAGTGAGAATAACCACTTGAAACTTTATGTAAAAATTTACTTATACCACCTTCTTGGGTTTCGGTTATAAGTATATGGAAATGATTTGGCATTAAAACATAAGCACCAATACCAACAAGTTGATTCCCTCTTTTAGCTTCATAAACATTACCTTCTAAAAAATGAAATTTAAATTTTTCTTCACCATTTGCAATAAAAAGCAATTTAAGAAAATATTCATAATCTTCCTTATCTTGAAATATTTTTTGTTTACTATTTCCACGATTATATATGTGATAATATTCCCCGTGAACAAAATTTACCTTACGTATTGACATTTTTGTATTATATCATGCATAATTTTACCAGCAAGGCTGGAAACAACTAGAGATGAGTTTATTATCCAACTTTTATTAAAATCATTGCTAAAATGGCAATTAAAATTAATATTATTTTTTTAAACGTTAGTTTTTCCTTAAACATAAAATACGCAATCACCGCCACCACTAAAATATAAAGAGAATGAACAGAAGACACCAGAGAAAACGGTCCGCGTTTTAAAGCAATTAACCACATAAAGCCACCCAAAAAACTTGGTATAGCAATCATTGCTCCAGAAATAATAGAGCCAATATGTGGTTTTTTGTTTGCTTTATTTCTATTTATATATAAGTACAACAGTAATGAGAATATTGCAGCTGAAAGATACTGGTAAACCTGAAGTGTATTTATATTTACAGAACTTACTCCTGTAGCAAATTTTTGAATTATTTTACCGAATGTAGACAATGAAATTACTCCTAACCCTATAATTAAAATCTTATTTGAATATTGTAGACTTTTACCTTTATATGAAAATAAATAAACAACCATTATTACTAGAATTATTCCAATAATCTGAAGCCAAGATATAGCATCCCTAAAAAATAACACTCCAAACATTACAGAAATAACTAGACTTAGGGATGTTGTAACTGGGTATAACATATTTGTATCTATTTCCTTTAGAGCTTTCATTTGAAGCACAGATAAACACAAAAAAGAGAAACCCCATAAAGAGCCATATATTATAGTGGTTAAATTTGTAGCAGGAATATATTTATAGAAAACAACTAAAGATAATAGGAAAGATATAAATAATTGCCAAAAAGATACTGAGTACCTACTCTGGTTTTTAGCAGCTGGAAATTTATAGAAAGCCATAGAAAAACCAAAACAGATAACTGCAATAATTGAAAATGGAAACCATGATAGATTTTGCATATAAAATATTATATCATTTCAATATATTTATACAAAAAAAACTTCCCATGCAGGAAGTTTTTTGTATATTAACGTTTTGACCAATGTGGTCGCCTCCGGCTCTTTGGAAACCCACGGTTTTCCAACGGGAGTACCCTGCCTTCCTCCACGGGGTGAGGAGTGAATACTTGGAACTCCGCAAGGCTCATTGAGGTTTTTTGTATGTACTCACACATAAAATCCAATGAGCGGACAGTTCCTGTAAGGAAACCGGAGTTTCCCCGACCCCTTTCTCCCCACAATGGAGTAAACTTAAAAAGACCTCTTTCGAGGTCTTTTTATTAACGTTTACTCCATTGTGGGCTCTTTCTTGCTTTCTTGAGTCCGAATTTTTTACGTTCAACTGTACGAGGATCACGCTTAAGCATTTTAGCTTTCTTAAGACTAGAACGTAGTTCTGCATCATATAGAACCAACGCACGAGAGATACCGTGACGGACAGCTTCAGCTTGAGCATGTGAACCTCCACCCTTTGTAGTAACTACCACTTCAAACTTCTCCGCTGGTGTTGCTGTTTCAAATGCACCTGTCACTATCTTCTTCAATTCGGGAGTTCCGAAATATTCTGTAAAATCTTTACCATTTACTTTATAAGTAGTCTTTGTTGCCTTATACAAACGTACCACAGCTACAGCAGTCTTTCTGCGACCGATAGCTCTGAAGTATTCTTTGCCTTTCTCTTTAGTTGTTGTTTTTTTCTCAGCCATATTTATTATTCAGTTATTGTTAAACGTTTCATCATTAGAGGTCGAAGTTTGTTAGATGGAAGCATTCCATATACTGCGAGTTCGTATAATTTTGTCCAACCTTTCTTCTCGATTATCTTTTCGTTCGTCTTTTGTTTGAATCCTCCTGGCTGACCTGAATAAGTCTCATGGAGAGTCTCTTTCAATCTCTTTTCTGTAACCTTAGTCTTGGACACATTCTTAATATATACACGAACATCTGCAACTTTGTTTGCTGTATACTCTGCTGATGTTTTACCCATAAGAGCCTTCGCAGCAGCACTTGCTACGCGTCCCAATACTTTCCCCTCTGCATCGATTGTATGTACTGTTGTCATAATATTATATAAATTCAATTACTGCCATCTTGCTTGCATCTCCACTAGCACGAGCTCCAAGCTTTGTGATGCGTGTATAGCCTCCAGTACGACCTTTGTACTTTGGAGCAATGGTATCGATTAATTTACTTGCTTCTGCTGTCAAACCATATAAACGTGAAATTACAAGTCTTCGTGATGCTAGAGTTCCAAGATTTGCTTTGGTAATCATTTTCTCTATTGCAGGACGAAGCTCCTTGGCCTTAGCTTCACTTGTTCTGATTCTTATTTCTCCCAAATTTTCTTACATTATTTCCGTGTCTCATATGTTAATTCTTAATTATTAATTCCTAATTCTTAATTACTTTAGTGTTATGCCATATTCTCCAAGAACTTTCTTTATCTCTTGAATTCCTTTATCTCCGATACCATCTATCTCAAGCAAGTCTTCTTTCTTTTTTCTTGCTATACCTCCGATGGTGCGGATGTTGGCGTCTGTCAATGCATTGAGTGTTCTAGTAGAAAGAGTTAGGGTATCAATACGAGTTTTCAATATATCTGTAAATTCATTGCCTTCTCCTTTTTCTTCATCTGATTCCTTTTTTATTTTTGAAACTTCTTCATTTTCTTCTTTAGGTAATGATCGATTGGTAACAGTAAATCCTATAATAGCTTGTAACTGCTCTACCATTATAACAATAGCCTTCTCTAGCGCTTCACGAGGGGTAAGTGTGCCGTCTGTCTCTATAGTCATACGTAGGCGATTGTGGTTAGTCTTATCTCCAACGCGCATGTTTTCAACTTCATATGCAACACGTCTGATAGGTGTGAAAATAGCGTCTACAGATATAGTGCCAACATCATTCTTTTCTTTTTGATGAACTTCTTTTGATACGAAACCAAGACCTTTCTCTATGGTCATTTCTATTGAAAGATTGGCTTTTGATGTAACTTCTGCAATATATAAATCTTTATTTAAAACCTCTACTTGACCACCGACTTCTATGTCGGAAGCTGTTACTAGCTTTGGCCCTTTGACTACAAGTTTGACTGTTTGAGGTTCGTCAGTAAGAAGACGAAAACGAACTTGCTTTAAATGAAGCAGGATTGTAATAACATCTTCCTTAACTCCATCTAAGACAGAGAACTCATGATTTGCTCCCTCTATCTTGAGAGTAGTAATAGCAGAACCTGATAATGACGAAAGGATTATACGGCGTAGAGAATTGCCCAAGGTATGGAAACGATGGATAATTTGGATGGTAATATGATATTTAAATCTGACATATTTTATTTACGAGTAAACTCGCAATAGATTATTTATTAAAATTAACCATACGTTACTAATATTAACGACTATAAAATTCAAGGACTGTGTTGAGATCAAGGAAACCTTCTATATTTTTAGGCTTGCCAACAACTTTTCCGGTCAATGTTTCTCCATTCATAGTAAGCCAGTTTGGACAAGTGTATTCTTTCATTTTCTTTACCATATCTGCAAACATAACACTCTTTTGACTGCCAGCACGTACTACGATAACATCTCCAACCTTAACACGAAGAGAAGGTACTGTTGTTTTCTTTCCATTTACCGTGATGTGTCCGTGGGAAGTCATTTGACGAGAAAGGCGACGAGTATGAGCAAGTCCTAATCTGTAAACAACATTATCAAGTCTGGTTTCAAGTAATTCAAAAAGGGTTTCAGTTGCAAGAGTTCCTTTAGTTGACACAGCTTCTTTTACATAGTTAGAAAATTGCTTTTCACTGATACCATACATAAAACGAACTTTTTGTTTTTCTACGAACTGAAGGGCATATCCAGAAAGCATCTTGGGTCTTTTATTTTTTGAATTCTTCGCATGACGAGCTTCAGAAGCAACGAATTTAGCTGTCTGGCATTTTTCAAATACTCCAGCACCCAATCTTCTACCTATTTTGTATTTTTTTACTGTTTTCATTTGTTGTTTTTTGTCTTTCTAAATTCTTAATTCTGATTCTTAATTCGTAATTATATTATACTCTGCGTGGTTTCTTAGGTTTTGGACCATTGTGAGGAACTGGCGTCATATCTCTTACTCCTGAAATTTCAATATCATAAGCCATAAATGCACGAATCGTAGGCTCTCGTCCCGAACCAACCCCTTTTACTTTTACATCAACTTCTTTTATACCAAGAGCCTTTGCTTTTTCACCTACTACTGAACCAGCTTTTGAAGCCGCAAAAGGAGTTCCCTTCTTTGCACCTTTGAAACCAAGAGATCCGGCTGAAGTCCAGAATAATGTATTGCCTTCTTTGTCAGAAAGTACAACCTTAGTATTATTAAAAGTGGCTTCTACGTGTAAAGTACCTGCAACAACCTTCTTTTTAGGTACTTTAATCCCGGCTTTGGGCGCTGTGTCTAAAGTAGCTTCTTCTACTACTGTTTTAGCTTCCTCTTCTTTATTTATAATTTTTACTTTTCCCATAATTTTAATTCTTAAAGTTTATAACTTTCTACTTGGTCACTTGACCTATGTCTTACTTTCTTTTCGGCGACCAGATGCCATTGTTTTACGTACATTACCTCTAATAGTTCTGGAGTTTGTTTTAGTACGCTGACCGTTGACTGGTAATCTTCTCATGTGTCTGACTCCTCTGTATGATTTGATATCTTTCAATCTTTTTACATTGGAAGCAATTTCACGTTTTAGAGACCCTTCTATAGACATTGTTTCTATAACTTTACGTATAGCATTTTCTTGATCTACTGTTAGAGTATCTGCCTTGATATTTGGATCAATATCAACTTCTTTTAAAATAGCACGAGCTCTAGAAATACCTATACCAAAAAGAGCAGTGAGCCCAACGTCTAGGTGTTTATTATTAGGGATTGTTATACCAAGAATTCTCATATATAATTATTGTTTTTGTTTATGTTTAGGATTAGTACAAATAACACGGAGATGACCTTCCCGTTTTACCATTTTACATTTCGCACAGATTTTTTTGACAGCTGATTTAATTTTCATATTTTTCTCTCTATAAAGCGAAAGAAAAAATAAAGGGTTCTACCCTGTATTGAAACTTTCGTATTACCGAATTATATTACACTATTTAAATAAAAATGCAAGAGGCATTACCCTCTCTTAATAATTCTTCCCTTACCACCATACGGATCAAGAAGGACTTCAACTTTGTCTCCCAACAGAACCTTAATCCTATGCATTCGCATCTTCCCAGACAAATAGCTGATGATGATTTTACCACCACCTATATCTACTCGAAAGAGTGTATTTGGGAGGGCTTCTGTAACTATGCCTATGGCAGTATTGTTGTCGTCTCTTTGATTCATTTAATGTAAATACATCATAACAAAAATTCTATTTTTCGTCAAATTTTTTTATTATTATATTTATATTTTTAATGTCTTTTGGTAAAATCTTAGACCAAAATGGCATTATCGACACCGTCGCTGATACAATACCAGGATCTTGTTTAAATATTTTTGATACTTCACTTTTGGGTTTATTGACCAACAATCCCTTTAATAACTCTACATTCGGATTCCAGCTTAAGGGTAAATTACCAGTTAATTCAAATTCAAAATTTTCAATATCTTTATTTACCATTTGTGATTTATCTGTAAATCTAAAAGATAAATTGGAAAGATTCGGTCCTATTATTTCTGATTTTTCAAAAGAGGAAATACCTGGTAATAATTTACTAATAATAGAATCTGATAATCCATTTTCTTTCAAAAGAAAAGCACTGAGAGTACCCTTCATTTCTATCTTGGCATCTGGAGTTTTAGATAATAAATTCTCTCCAAATTCATATGAGAAACTAACGGCATCAGGATATAAGATATAATCAGCTGGAACTTGGGCAGAAAGTTTGCGTATTAATTTCTCCTTGAAAGAAGCTGTCTTTAGTAAAAGATCTTCTTTTTCTTCATTACCTAAAAGATATACTAACCCCGTCATTCCTCCATTTATAGAGGTTTTTGCTTTTCCATATATTTTTTTATATTTATCTGTTCCCTTAAATGAACTTATATAGAATGATTCTGGATTTCCATTGTAAGCATCACCATGGAGAAATGCTGTAACACCAACAGAAATTTGTCCTGGAATTATATTTTTTGATTTATCTAGAGTATAGCCTGGTATAGAAACAGTCGTATTTGTTTTATAAGTTTTACCCTTTTCATCAGCCACGAAAGTACCAGCCACTATCTTCTGTGCTTTGGTGTTGTATTCATTATATAAAGTTATATCACCCTTAGCCTTGTCTGATACTTCTTTGGCATTTGTCAGGACAACGTCTCTGTATTCACTGTCGGACACAATCATAAGCTCAAAAGGAACACCTGGCTTCATCTTCCCAGCATTAAATTTCTGATGTTTTAATTCGAAATTGTTATTTTTAGCAACAATAGTTACTTTTGCCATTAAAAAAAATGTCGACAATAAATACAAAACTCCAACAAAAAAAGATATGATAAAAATGAAGAGAATTGCTCTATTGAAAGGACGTCTTCCACTTGGCATTTGTGGCGTTACGGAAATTCTTTTATTGTATATTGAAGTATTATTATTTTTTTTATTCAAAAAATCATACTTAGACGATTGATCTTGATTGAGATTATCAAAACTACGAGTAGGATTATGATTATCAACATCTTTAAAACCAACATCATCTTGAGGTGTATGTATTATTTTCTTTATGTGATTAATTTTTACGTCTTCTAGTATTTTTCTATTCATAAAGTTCTACTTTTCTCATAACATTTATAGATTCAATCATTAAGAAAGGATCACATGTACCGTTTTTTACATTACACATATTTAAAAATTCGGGACCATCTATAGCAACTAGGGTAAACTTCTTATTGGGAACCATAGATTGAATATATTCTTCACTATTTATAACTTTCACAAACCAATCTTTTACATCAGAATCTATCGTTAAAAACATAACATTGGGCAATGTAAGCGTACGAGGAAGAGAATTTATACATTCTCTAAATGATTTACCCCATGCTAATTCAACAAAATCTAAAACAGGTTTAAGCTTCTTGATTTCTTTTTCTGAAAGTGTCCCTTTATTGAATAAACTAAATAATTCGTAAGCATCACGTAATTCAACTTTCAGACTCTTACAAATATCTCTGAAAAGTGTCTTCTTGCCATATGGGAAAGAGAGAGATTCTTTCAATACACCCTTGGCTACAATTCCAACATCTGTAACTTCTCCTCCAATGTCTAATAATAAATAGGAATCATGATTCATATATTTATCACGAACCGAAATAAATGAAGCCACCATAAACGACGAGAAGGAAATCGGCGTGTGGTGAAAACTCTTAGAAATAGTTTCTTTTATTGAATCTAAGCAAATTTTAGGAGACAGAGATATAACCATGTTCATTTCTATAGAGCGAGTCCTTTTACCTAGTGGATCATCTACTTGATATCCATTTAAAGATATTCCTACAATAGGATGCTCTATAACTTCAGGGGCACTTTCAGCTTCGCCATATTTATTTTTATATATAGAATCGAGAGAACTTAATTCTTTTGCAAGTAATTCATCTACTACTTTTTTTGTAAAAATAAATGAATGTTCTTTTGATATCTTGATGAGTCTAGTTTCTGATATATACCATGGAGATGCGAGTACACAGACTATTTCATCAGGAGCCCCAAGTTTACTTTGATATAAATTGCGAGAGGCAAAACCGAGAGCCAGAATCATGTCTTTCAAAAAGACATTGAAGTCGAGTTCTTCTCTTTCTACTATGTCAACACGGGTAGATTTTATGATTGTTGGCAATTTGTTTCTATCAGAAGGAATAGTGACAAATGCTCCTCCGACACTCCCAGAGCCAATATCAAAAATAGCAACCATCTTTTCTTTTTTTGATGAAAATGAAAAATCCATATGCTTATATTATACTATCTATCAGGAAATAAAAAAAGTACCGGATCAAATAGATCCGGTACGATTAATTTATGTGCATTTGTATTGTCCAACTAAAACGAAAAGAGCTTTTTCTCAAACTGAATTCTGGCTCCGAACCCAACAAAGGGCTTGAATCCATTTAGAAATTGTTCCCCTAATTCTGCATACACAGAAATTGGAGAATTTCTAAATTTCATTTCCGCGCCGATGGAAAGTTCTATTTGAGTAGGACCCTCACCCCAAATTAATTTACCCATATTATATATACAGACTGATGATCCATAATACATACTTCGAGCAAATCGTAATTGATTACTACTTCCGGAGTAACCATATGAGAGAGAAGTGCAATCTTTTTCAGAGTCTATTTCACTCACATAATTTAACGTTATGTAGTTCCAGCTATTTAAATGGGGACTACTACCATTTAAAGAACTTACAAAAAGTTCTGATTCAAAACCAAGGAAAATTTCCCTGCTCTCCATGATAAATTTTTCTGTGCATGGAATCTCGGGAATACCAGATGAAGATGAATCAACCTCAAATTTAGGTTCAACTAAATCTGACCACTGAGAATACGCAGGGATTGAAACTTCTAGTTGTTTTAAGTTTTCTAAGTACTCAGAATTTTGTTTCTTAATTTCATTTTTATAAAAAGCTAATTCTGCCTTTACGGCAGACAGCTCTTTGTGAAAATTACTCAAACCCTCACGATAACCATCAAGGTAGGAATTCCTAACTTCATCGCTAATTTTTCTACCTGCCCTGAAACCATCATTATAAGCTTCACGGAGGTCTCGTAATTCCCTCATCTTATTTTCATACTTGATGGAATCTTCATGAGCCTCAGCTCGCTTGAGAGAGTCTGCCACCATAATACCTCGGCGGTTTTCCCTTTCTACAAATTTTTGGTCATTGTTTCTCCATATTCCATAAGAAATTATGTACACAACAACACAAAGGAGTAATAGACTCCCAATAAGCTCAGAGTCAAACTTTCTTTTCATTTTCAAATTGTTAAATATTTTTATTTCAGTGAGCTATCTTCATTACAAGCACTACCGAAATTTGTGTATATTATATCATAAATAACCCTATATGTCAATATATACGTATAGGTTCAATAACTTAGATATTTTACCCACCCCGGGGGTGAGGGAAATATGTTTATTCTAATACAGCCTTTATACGGCGAACGCCGGCGGAGCTTGCTTCTTCTTTCTGAATTTTGAAATGCTTGGGCGCCCCTTCAGGATTAGCCGCCAAATCTCCTGTATTCTCAACGTGCGGTCCACCACAAAACTCTTTCGAGATAGCATTACCATTTTCATCTTCTATAAAGTAGAGCGATACCACTTCAGGATACTTGGCGCCAAATTCCATTTCGGCTCCTATCTTCTCTGCTTCTACTAAAGGCATTTCTCGACGAATAACATTCAATCCTCTTTTTATTTTATCATTCACCCAATCCTCAACTTTTTTCTTCTCATCATCTGTCAACTTATGATCACAAATAAAATCCATACGAAGTCTTTCTTCGGTAATATTACTTCCCTTTTGTTTAATATCAGGGGAAACAATTGCTTGTAATCCCGCTAAAAGTAAATGATGAGCTGTATGAAGCTTGATTGTCTTCTCACTATGATTTGCAAGTCCACCCTTAAACATCCCCGCGGAAGAAGTTCTGGATAATTCTTGATGTTCTTTTAGTCTTTTATCAAATTTCTCTCTGTCTATCTTTATCCCTTTTTCTTTTGATAGCTCTTCAGTAAGCTCTATAGGGAAGCCATAACTCTGGAATAAATCAAAAGGATCTACTCCTTTTTCAAATTCTTTCAAACCATTCTCAAGAGTTTGACGGAATTTTGACTCTTCTTCATTTATTTCATTTTTTATACTGTCTGCATTTTTTACTATTTCGGAATATACATTCTTGTATTTGTTTATAACAACTTCAACAATCAGAACCAATGAACCATTTTTGAAACCAAGCTTATCAGCAAATCTGACAGCTCTACGCAACAAACGTCTTAAAATATAACCCCTACCAGTATTTGATGGTAATGCTCCATCTGCTATTATTAAAACAGATGTACGCATGTGATCAGCAACGATTCTCATCATTTTTCTAGTATCAACCCAGCACTGTTCTCCATTTTTTATATATTCTTCGTCTGATTTATCCCCATATTTCAAATTAGATAATTCTTCTATCTTTGAAATTATATCTGCAAATAAATCTGTCTCAAAAATATTATTCTTACCTTGCACAGCCATCACGACACGCTCAAGTCCTGAACCGGTATCAACATTTTGCTGTATTAACTTACCAATAACTTTTCCATCTTTCTTTTCATATTGCATAAAAACATCGTTCCAGATTTCTACAACTTTTTGTTGCTCATCAGCTTTCTTGTATTCTTCAATACTCAAATCACCTAGCCCTTCTTCTGTAATATCATAAAACATTTCTGTGTCAGGACCACATGGACCATTCTCACCAACACTCCACCAATTAGATTTGGCACTCATAAAATAAATATGATTTTCTGGAATAAATTTCTTCCAAATTTCAAAGGCTTCAACATCCTGAGGAGCATCATCATTACCTTCAAAAACAGTTACGTAAAGACGCTTTGGATCAAGACCTAAACCTTCGTCTTTACTTGTTAAAAATTCATAGCTCCATGAAATAGCTTCTTCTTTAAAATAATCTCCCAAAGACCAGTTACCCATCATTTCAAAAAATGTATCATGAGTGTTGTCTCCAACTTCATCTATATCTTGAGTACGTACACATTTTTGCACGTTTACCAATCTATTACCAAGTGGATGTTTTTGACCCATAAGATATGGCACCAATGGTTGCATGCCAGCTGTATTAAAAAGAACCGAAGGATCATTTTCAGGGATCAAAGAGGCGCTGGGGATTATCTTGTGTCCTCTATTTTCAAAAAATTTTAGAAACTTTTGACGTATTTCATTTGAAGTCATATATATACCCATATTATACTAAAAAGGCTCAATAGAAAAGCCCCGCCTACGGCGGGGCTTTTAACTCTTATCCTAAATCTTCTATTTGATCTTCTTTATAATACTTACTCTTTTTAATTCTTTTCTCAATAAACCACAACACAATAAATATAAACAAAGTGAGAATTGTTGCAACTATAGCAATATTGAAAAGTCCTAAACCACAAGCCATACCAATACCCGCAGCTACCCAAAGTCCTGTCGCTGTCGTAAGTCCTACTAACTTTGAATCTTTATTAAAAATAATTCCTGCGCCTAAAAATCCAATCCCCACAACAATCTGGGAGACAATCATAAGAGGATTCATTCCCGCAAATCCAGAATAATAATTAACCATCTCATTTGAGATAACAACAAACAATGCTGAACCCATAGACACAAGAGCATATGTTCGCATACCTGCAGTCTTATGTGCCCAAACTCTTTCAGTTCCAATAATCATTCCCAATACCAACGCAACAAAAAGACTTAAAATAATATCTAATGTTGCCCCGTTTAAAATATTTTCCATATTTTTATTATATATTATTATTTTAAGTTTCTCAAACTATTTATGTCGCCCTTATCTTGTAATTCAGATTCTGTTATATATCTTTGGCCATCTTTTAATGTCTCGTCTACCCAAAGTGAGTATGGTAAATTTGTCATATCTGTTTTACACATAGCAACCATTGGAATTTTGTATGAATGCTCTGATTCTATATGTTTAATTAATTTATCACTCAAATTATTTTGAGTGGAAAAAATTAACATATATTGATCTACTTCTTGAATAACATTCTTCCATGGATATATTGAATTAATTATCCAATAATCCATTGATATAGCCAATTTCTCTTGTACAGCAGAAAAACCCAAAGATCGTGCTTCTTCAACATCTCCACATATAGTATAAACAAAAACAATATCATCTGATCCTTTTTCTATTTTTTCAAAAATATTCATAAAAATTAATTAATTAATAATAATTTAATACACCTCATTCTGATAACATCGTTCACAGTATACTATCTCAGGTCTCTCAGGAGCATAGGAAGTTTCAAATTCATTATTACAACCTTCTTTCATACAAACTCTATGCCAAAGTTTTAATGGATTTCTTTTATCTAACCTCTCATAATGCCTACAATTTGAACATAAGCGTGGAAGAGGAAGATTCATTCTTTTATAAAAAAGTAGCTCCTCAGGTATTATTTTAAATACTTCTGTACATTGCTGATTACAATTTCCTTTGTGAGCACATTCAATTACCTTATTTACAATACTATCATTTACATCGTTTATACTTTCTGGAATATCTTTATTGTATATATCTATATTATAATTCCGAATTTCTTTGTTTTTCCATTTATAACCTTGTTCTTGTGATTGTTCTTTAGTTAGAGGAAAATATTCTTGAGCAATAGTTTCATTGTAAGCAAAAGGAGAGAGTTCTGATGGGAAGAATTCACCGTATTTGTATATTCTACCTTTACTATCTACGTAAGGCATATCTGACATATGTTGAATAATTTTACTAACTAAATTTTCATATTGCTCTTTTGTATATTGTTTATTTAAAATACAATATTGTTTATTGCGAAGACCAATACAGCCAAAACAATTAGTACAATTTTCACAGGTATCAGAATATGTACCATAACTACCACTCCAATAAGAAAGACAGAATTTTGAAAAAGATGAATTGTTACTTATAACCTCTAAATTCCCTTCAACATTTTCAACAATAGCGTAACTATCATAAGAATCCTTTACTTTATTAACTATATACAAATACTTACAATTCTCTACGTCTTCTCCATCAAAAACAGAGGTACAATTTTTTGAATGAGTTATATAATCACCCGTTGAATTTAAATTATTTTTCCCGTGATAGTATTTTACTGGAAATTTTGGATGTAATTCATTAATTGTGTTTATTATATTATCTATACTTGAAACATTATTTAAACTCATTTCAGATAACTTTTTTTCATATTCTTCCCTCGTATATTGTTCATTAAAGATACAAAAAGATTTATTTCTTAAATTAACACAACCTACACAATCATTACAACCTGCACAATTTTTACAGAAATATAAATTATATGAATTTAAACAATCTTGCGAATAAAAACATTTACTTATCTTTTCACAATCAATACATTCAGCTGAAAATTCAGAGTGTCGTACTCCTAAACAATCAAATATATCTTTGCAATAAAAAATTGTATATGAATAAGCACAATCCTCATCATGATCACTAGCAAATATTAAATAACAATTTTTGTTATAAGCAGCCCCGTTAACATACTCACTATTGTAACACTCAGTAACCATTGCATATAAACGAGGAACTTTCTTCTGTAATTGATTGAACTGTTCAAAAAATGTTTTCGTAAAATCATAATCTATTCCATAAGAGAAAGGGTCCCATGCATCAGAACGAAAACAAGCATGACAGTAGACAGTAAAAGGTGACTCTTGTTTATAAATTGATATTATAGATTTCTTGCACAATCCACAAGTTTGTTTATTTAAAAATCGTTCATTGCGCCAGCTCATTCTACGCTGGGCACGACAATCTGGGCAAAATGTTGGAGGAGGGACTTTTACCTTCTCATAGAAAAGAAAATCGTCTGCCTCAATAGTGAAGTCTTTTTTACAATTCTGACAATTTCTATTTTCACTTTGCATAATTGTGTTTAATTAGTAATCAGTAATTTTGTAATTATTAACTATATATATTATCCCACAATTGATCCACCTAGGCAAATGTCTCCATCATAAATTACGATAGACTGACCCTTGTCTACAAGCACATTCTTCTCAAAAGTTATTGCACAGGTCGGACCTGTGACAACTACTGTGCATTCTAGAAGTTCCCCGTGGTAACGAATTTGAGCTTTATAAGCTTTATCTTTTTCTGGTATATCAAGAATCCAATTTACATTACTACATAGGACCGTCCTATGTAACTTATACTCTTTTTCTTCCCCTAGGTCTGACCTAGGGGAAACTGTAATAGTATTATTTAATATGTCCTTTGAGATTACATATAGGGGCTTGCTATTGTCTTCGTTTTTAAAAATTGTAAATCCATGACGTTCACCTAATGTGAAGAATATGGCTCCGTCATGAGATCCTATTACATTCCCTTTTTCCCTTCGAGAATACTCAGGACTTTCAGCATCCACGCCTTCTCGGCGGGCAAGCAACACGTCACCTTTTTTAGTTTTAATATAATGTTTAAGAAAATCTTTCATATCAAGTGGACCCAAGAAGCAAACTCCTTGGCTATCTTTCTTTGTAGCGACAGGTAATTTGTATTTCTCTGCTAGCTTTCTCACTTCAGTCTTCTCTAAATGACCCACTGGAAATAAAGTATGAGCTAAATCATCTTGAGTAAGAGTCCAAAGGAAATAACTTTGATCCTTAGATTGGTCTACTCCACGCTCCATAAAAAATAGCTTTTCTCGAAGCTCCTTAACCCCATTTTTGTGAGTACTCAAAAACGGCACGCCCCCACCCGTCGCTTCTCTAAAACTATTTTTCATTACGCGGGAGTAATGTCCTGTCGCTATATAGTCTGCTCCATGCGCTTTCGCAAATTGCCAAAATACTCCAAACTTCACTTCGCGATTACACATGACATCGGGGTTGGGAGTATTCCCTTTTTTATATTCTTCTATCATATAATCAGCTACCCCTTTCTTGTAAGCCTCTTCTGCATCACATTCTAAAAATGGAATATCTAAATGAGCACAGACTCGCATAGCATCTCGTCTTTCATCTTTCCAAGTACATTCTATAAAGTCAGGTGTCCAAGTACGAATAAAAACCCCAACGACATTGTATCCTTGTTCTTTAAGTAGAGCTGCACTGACAGAGCTATCTACCCCACCCGACACTCCCACAAATACAGTTTTATTTTTAATTGATTTCATTTAATAAAAAATTGCAAAACAACAATAAGTCTTTGAAAAATGCCTTGCGCAGGGCGACTGGCCCGAGCAGAGCAAAATCTCAGCAGAGATTTATGTGTGGATTTTGAAAAGAGCTTATTTTGTGACGCAATTTTCATACTACAACTACTCTTTACTCCATCTTGCAAATATACCACAAGGAAGTAACTTTTTATTTGTACTATCTTCTATAACTAGTTCCCCTCCTGCAACGAAACCTTTATAATCTTTCATGAGATCTATCAAATTATTCTGATAAACTATCGAAGAATACCCCGCAGTATACCCATTTATTAAAATAAATAAAGGATCAGTCGACAATACCTGTTTGCACAAATCCATAAGTGTTAAAAAGTGCTCTTCTATTTTCCAAAGCTCATCTTTCGGACCATGACCAAAAGCTGGTGGATCCATAATTATCGCATCATACTTTCGGCCTCTTTTTATTTCTCTTTTTAAGAATAAGGTTACATCTTCTATTAACCAGCGTATTGGTGCATCTTTTAGTCCTGAAAGTTCTGCATTTAAGCGCGCCCAATCTACCGCCGATTTTGATCCATCAACATGACAAACTTCTGCTCCAGCTTTAGCACAAGCTAATGTCGCTCCTCCTGTATAAGCAAATAAATTTAAAACTGATATAGAGTTGCTCCCCGAGGCCTCGCCTTGGGCTCCCTTAAGGCAAGGCCTCTTTCCGCAACGAATTAATTCACTCATCCATTCCCAATTTGGTAATTGCTCGGGAAAAAGACCAAGATGTTTAAAGGAGGTAGGTTTGATATTAAAATCTAAACCTCCAAACTTTATATTCCAATTGTTTAGAATTCCATTTTTAATTATCCATTTATTCTTAGTTCCATTACGGATAAATTCTAAATCTAATTTTTCCCACTCTTTATCATCTAAATTTCTCTTCCAAAGAGCTTCCGGATCAGGACGGGATATAATGTAAGAACCATAACGTTCAAGCTTCTTGCCATTACCTGAATCGATTAATTCATATTCTTTTTGTTTTGTTGTTTTTAATATCATTTTATTTTATTTTAAATACTTTGCTATATTACTCCTATGCTGACTAAAATCAACTGCATAGTGTACTTGGCCTGTATCGTCGTGAAGATAAAATAGATAAGGAGAACCCTCTGGATGAATTGCTGAAAGGATAGATGAAAGCCCTGGGTTACTTATAGGATTTTCGGGCAAACCATTCTCTTTGTATGTTGACTTGACTGCATCTACCTGTAATGGCATACCGAGCTTAATCCTTTTCCATAAAATACCAGAAATTACATAGGAGTCACCTTTACCATTTGCTTCTTTTTCTAATATCGACGCCATTATTATAATGTCCCTTAAACTCTTACCGGAAGATTTTATATCTTTATCAACAGAAGCAATTCTCTTATTAAAATTCGAAGTTATTTCTGTCAAAATCTCATCTGTTGTAGACATCGGGTAAAAGAAATAGGTATCAGGGAATAGGTACCCTTCTTTACTTCTCTCGTCACTTAAGAACAAATCTTTGCTAAAGCCCTCAATCTTATCTGCTAACAATGTAGCCATATCTTCCTTTGTAAATCCTTCTTTTAATGTAACTCGAATAGGTTCTACTCCATGCTTACCAAAAGATAACTGCCAAGCTACACACAAAACACTCTTCCCTTTTTTAAATAGATAATCTCCATTGGATATATGTCTATCTCCAGAAAAAATATAAACGAGGACTTCTAATGAAAAGGGTGAACGAATCACATTTTCACTTTTTAACTTATTTGAAATTTTAGATAATGAGTCGCTTGGAGCTACGTGTATCGTTGTATCTTTATTGTTTACAGGGGAAGAAAATAAAAAATAAAAAACTATTACCAAAAAGCCAATTATAAGAATAATTTTCAACAATAATTTAGACTTGGAATTATTTTCCGTTGTTGTTTCTGTATTATAATTCTCCATAAATTATATAGGCAAATTGGAAGGTGGCTTTGCAATCTTGGACTCGATACGTTTGAAGCTTGGAGTTTCAGAAACCATACCTGGGAAGTGGTATAGTGTCGCTAATTCTTCAGCAGAAACAACAAATAATTTTGGTTTACCGGAAGGGAAAAAAGCAGCCAGAACTTTTGGATAATCATAAGCATATTGTAAAGGTGGGTGGAAAAATGTTCTCATACGATAGAAATCAAGCATTCTCTTCTTAATTTTTGTAAGAGCAAGCCCTGTTGGATCTGACCATGGAGCATCAAACTGGGTGGAATTGATACGATTAAGTTCATTTATATTTGGCTGTGCATATTGACGGAAAAGTAAACGTACTTCACGACGGAGATTATTGAATTGTTCATCATTACAATACTTTTTATTGGCTAAAGCGATTAATCTAATACCGCAATCAAAATGTAATTGCTGCATGTTGGCTGAAACTTGCTTGATCATAGGATCAAGAAAGGCTGGAGCACGTACTTCAAAAGTATCTATACCTCCAAGCCCCATTTTGGGACTATATTTAGTATAAGGTTCTAATATTTTATGCAAGAATTCTTCTGCTGCTTCATAAAAGTCAACATGCTTTTTTTGTTCATGGCTATGATACATTTTAGTACTCCAACGGACAACTATTTGCATCCAAACTTGCTGTCCGTGAGGTATAGAACCCATATATTCAATTACAGGAGTTATGGGATCAATTTTAAATTCTTCTTTAACCCCTGTTTTCATATCATCTCCCATATTTCTGTATGTTTTAAATGGGAGAAAATCCTCTTTCATTTTGTTGAATTCACAACCCCATAAATTCCAGTCTCCATCTTTTTTATATTGGGGAATATGAAATGCGTAATCATCAACTTCAACTACTTTAGCTTGAGGATATTGACCATATATTTGAGTTTCTACTAAATTACGAAGTCTCGTAGGAGTACGAATAAAAAAGTGAACTCTCCCGTCGATTGAAACAATCTCAAGAGAAAACCAAAACCAGGGAGCACCTTGAATGTATTGCTCCCAAAAACCTTTTATACTTTTCTGATACAAAGCATTAGCAAAAATAAGTTCCATGGCAGCTGGAGATTTAATAACATCACGGGGTACTTGAATCTCTAAGAGAACCCACTTTATCCCCATAATAAAACGCTCTTGTCTATAGTGATGCCATAGATTAAGTGCGATGTAAGTTAGGGGAATAGGCATCAGGTAGCCTATACCGACAATAAATATCTGTAGGAGGTTTAAATTATGAGTATTAAGAAAATCTTGAATCATATTTATTAATTAAATTTACAATTAACTACCAAACCCTAAGTGTTGATGTAGTAAAAAATCCAAACAATATAGCAATGATGATAATGCCAAGAATTATTATTACAATATTTATAATACCACGATTATACATGCCCATATTGTATCATATTTAAAAATAAAATTCCTCCTAAATAGGAGGAATTTTATTTTTAACAGGATGTGTATAAACCGGCTTTATTTTTCTTGAAATATTTTGTATTTTGTAAATTTACAAGTATTGTATTTTTCTTCAAATATCTTTCTTTCATAACTTGGTCTACAATATCGTCCTTAGTCATAGGACCATTCTTTTTCAAAAGTTCTTTTATGACATCACGGACGACCCCTGACTTATAACCCCATTCAGAAAGTGCATATATACCTCTACCAACTAACACAAATCTAGGGTCTTTAATAAGTTCATTGTGGCAAGTTGCTGTATGACACTTCTTATCGAAAGTATTGGCAACTGCTTTCGCAACTTCTCTAAAGTGCATAGGGGAACCATGCTTCCTCATCATGAGAAATGCATAATCTTTGACTCCACGAGCTTTAATAGAAGAAGAACTTGACTTACCCCATTCTCCTAGTGGATTCTTGCTCATTGTTTTGGAAATAGAAAGCCATCTCTTCGCAATTTCTTCACTTTTGTATTGTTCTGCTAAATCTTTAACTTCATCTAAGAATTTAGCAATGAGTTCAGTTTCCGGAATTAATTGATCATCAGTTAGATTCTCAAAAAGATTTTTAAGGGATTTGTGAACTTGAAGGGATATATCATCATCAACGCTCCATCGTGTTTTAAAATGAGTATCTTCTTTGTGTTTTGTAAATTCATCACTAAGAGTTAAGTATAAATGAATGCTATTTTGAGTAATCTTATCTTTAGAAAGATGATTTAAAAATTCATGTTCAGAAACAATAGCACCCATAGTATGCATCATCTTCTTTAATTCTTCAAAGACAGCCTTCTCATTCTTAAATGATTCGCTCTTGCGAATAAGAGCAAGCGCGCCATTCTCTATCTGGCGAACACGTTCACGAGTAATCCCATACTTCTGGCCAATTGCTTCTAAGGTTTTTCTTTCTCCTTCATCAATAAGACCAAAACGGTTTACAATAACTTCGTGAGCACGAGGAGGTAAATTCGAAAGTATTCTTTTTGTAACTTGCTTTGGTTTGAATGAAATAGTATTAGCCATCTTGATTTAAAATTATATTAATAATTGCTTTATATTTTCATAATATCATTACTATTAGATAAAGTCAAATGGTAATGACAAAACTTATAAACATATGTGTAATTACTTCTTGCCTGCTGCCGTTTTAGCCTTTGATCTATCTTGTTCAGTTAAGAACTTCTTACGTAAACGCACTGTTTTAGGGGTTATTTCAAGGAATTCATCATCGGCCATAACTTCAAGAGCCCTTTCTATTGATAATTTATAAGGGGGTTTGACATTCACCGCCTCGTCAGTTCCAGATGAACGCATGTTAGAAAGTTGCTTGCCTTTAGTAGGATTTACTGACATTTCATCCCCTTTAGTTACATTACCTATGACCATACCTTCATATACTTCGTCTCCGTGCTCAACATAAAGAATTCCTCTTTCTTGAAGAGTCCAAAGTGAGAAGGCCACGACTTTACCAGTAACCATAGAAGTCATGGACCCTACATCTCTTTTCTTTATCTCTCCAGCGTAATCTTTAAATCCAATAAATCGAGATGCGAGAATTCCTTCTCCTTTTGTATCTACTACGAACTGACCTCTGTATCCAAGTAAACCGCGAGTTGGAATCTCAATAAGCATTCGGACTATACCTTCTTTCTCATGCATACCTGTAATCATGCCACGACGAGAAGTTAACTTCTCTATCACAGCACCTGATACATCATTTCTAACATCAATAGTTACTTCTTCGTAAGGCTCTAACTTCTTACCATTTTCTTCTTTTATAATTACGTGCGGTTGAGATACTTGTAGTTCGTAACCTTCGCGACGCATATTCTCAAGAAGAATAGCAATGTGAAGTTCACCACGTCCGTAGACCAAGTAACCTTCCTGTTGTTCCTCTTCGTCTGTTCCATCAAAATTAATTTTAAGACCAACGTTTACTTCAAGCTCTTTTTCTAGCCTCTCTCTGATCTGACGACTTGTAACATACTTACCCTCACGTCCACAGAAAGGAGAATCATTCACCAGAAAATTCAGAGAAATAGTTGGCTCGTCAATAGAGATAGAAGAGAGGACGGGAGTAATAACATCAAGACAAAGTGTCTCGCCGATAAACACATCTGGTATTCCTGCAATAATAGCAATGTCACCTGTATTTAAAACATCAACTTCCTTGCGAGCAATTCCCTCAAAAGTAAATATTTTGGTAATTTTAGAATTTCTAGATGTTCCATCTGCATTTTTAACTATAATTTGGGATCCTGTTTTTACAGAACCACCATAGACACGTACAATGGCTAAACGTCCCAAGAAATTGTCATAACCGAGGTTAAATACTTGGGCCTGGAAAGGACCGGCGTTGTTCGTAGAAGCTTCTTTCACGTCAGAAAGTATCAAATCAAGCAGAGGAGTAAGATCGTTGGAATCATCTCCTATTTTCAAAAATGCTTTCCCTTGTCTTCCTATTGCATAAATAGTTTTGAAGTCTATCTGCTCCTCTGTCGCTCCAAGTTCCAAGAATAACTCTAATACTTCTTCATGAACACGATCAGGGTTCGCTGCTGGCTTATCTATCTTATTGATAACAACAATAGGTTTGAGTCCCAGTTCAAGTGATTTCTTGAGAACAAATCGTGTCTGAGGCATAGGACCTTCTTGGGCATCAACTAAAAGCAAGACAGAATCAATAGCCCGTAAGACTCGTTCAACTTCTGAACCAAAGTCCGCGTGACCTGGAGTATCTACAATGTTGATCTTTGTCCCTTTGTAATTTACAGAAGTATTCTTAGAATAAATAGTGATACCACGCTCAAGCTCAAGAGCATTGGAATCCATAGTGACGCCTTCTTCTACCATCCCACATTGTTTCATTAGCTGGTCTGTCAATGTTGTTTTGCCATGGTCAACGTGAGCGATTATGGCTATGTTCCTGATTTCTGTTTGCTTCATAATTAATTGTGTCTGTTTGTGAAAAATAAATACGCCATAAGGCGTTTGTATTTATATAGTATCATACTTTTTTAAATTTGTAAAATAAAAAGCCCTGTAAGAACATTACAGGGCTTTTTATTAAAAATTTATATTAATTTAACTATATCGTGATATGTGATAAAAACCATCAGAAGCATAAGAATACCAAAACCAACCATATTCACAACGTTTGCAATTTCAGGCTTAATTCGTGATCCTTTAATTTTCTCAATTAAGAGAAATAGCAAACGTCCGCCATCAAGAGCTGGAAATGGAAGTAAGTTTATAACTGCTAAATTCACAGATATAAGAGCTGTGAATGAAAGTAGATATATAAATCCAAATTTCGCTGCATCTCCGACAACTCCTACTATACCAATAGGCCCTGTAACATCATTCATGCTACCCGTACCAGTAACTGCTCCAGCTATAAGTTTGTAAAACCCGACAGCAGTACCGATAGTCAAATCTGTAGTAAGCTTTAACCCTTCCCACACGGCCTTATGTATTGGAAGTTTAAGTGTACCTATTATATCCATAGCAATTCCTATGGTCGGAACACCTTCTTGGTTATTTATTGGGGTAACAACAAGACTCTTACTTAGAGAATCTCTCATGTATTCAACTGTTATGGATTCATTGCCATGTTTTTTTATAAAATATTTTACACTTTCTGCAGATGGAGTTTCTGTTCTATCTGTTTCAGTCTTTAGAACAAGTAACTTGTCTCTAGTTTCAAGTCCTGCAATTTCTGCTGGACTACCCTTTACAACACTAGTAACAGTAAGATATTGATTTTGAACTACAGTGCCCTCTGGAGCCATAGCCACAGATGATGGAAGTCCAGACATATAACCAACAGAGAGAAGTAACCATGCCACTAGAAAATTCATAACAACCCCTGCTATTAAAACTCCTGCTTGTATATATCTTGGCTTATTAGAAAAACTCCTAGACTTATTATCTTCGGTGACTTCTTCCCCATTTTGGCCAGGAAAATCATCGGAACCTTGACCAAAAATCTTCACGTATCCACCGAACGGCAACAGGTTGAAATTATAAGTTGTTTCTCCTACTTTTTTACCAAAAAGCTTAGGAGGGAAACCAAAAGAAAATTCATCTACCCGTATCCCCGACTTCTTGGCAACAATAAAATGCCCAAATTCATGAGACACGACCAATACCAATAAAATTGCAATAAAAATTAAAATAGACATGCAATTATCATAGCATAAATTGATATTTACTAAAAATTATTAAACTTGGTTATTTTTTTTACCAAGAAGCCCAATTAATATCAATGAGATTCCAACCGCCATCAATAAAGTAATTAATACAATAAATATATTTTTATAATTAAACATGCCAGGCTTTTCTACTGTCGTCATAGACCCCACAACAGGTGAATCTTGTAGAGTTACAGCTTCCGCTGTTTTAACGAAAGTATAAGGGGAACTTTTTGCTATAATGTTTCCAGTATTGTTAACTGTGGCAGTATATATTGTATGATTTCCATCCTCTAATTCTTTGTCTAAAATATATTCCCATTCCCCCTTATTATCAGTTTTAATCGTAACCATAATTGGTGTACTATAAATATAAATAGTTATGAAGCTATTCGGTAAAGCCTGACCCTTAATAGAAACCTTCTTACTATCAAAAACAATCGTATTCACCTTGTAGTTTTCTACGACTGAAGCCTTGGAAGAGATTGGTTCTTCTTTTTTTATCTGGATTAATTCTTCTTTGGTTGGATCAAAACCTAATAATATTTTTTCTGAGGCGTTAATATTTTTACCTTCATATTTTGAGATATGTGAAACCTTAATAGGATCGATTTTATATATATATTTTGAATCATAATCAGAGATTCCATCTTTGTTTGTATCTTTATAAACAAGATCTACAATTTTTTGTTTTTGTGCTTCTAAAACTTCGGATATTTGTGATGCTTTAGTCGTTTCATCTTTTGACTCTTTGGCAATATTAGAAGATTCTAATATTGTATTTATTGTATCTACAATCTCTTCTTCTGATATTTGCACAATTTCATATTTAGTTATTTGAGTCCTTTCATTATTTGTTTTGATATTTTTTGATGTTGTATTTGCTGTTGTTGTTTGAGTAGTAATTTCTTTTGTTACTGGTGTTTTTATAACCGGTGTTTTTGTGTCAGGAGTCTTTGTTACTGGGGGAGGAGTCGTTGCTGGAGGAGGAGTCACGACTGGAGCTCCTGCAGTAATTGAGAAAGATCCATAGGTACTTAAGGTATTGTTACTATCGATATCTAAA